>NZ_JACSOF010000070.1:0-32262 GCF_014349205.1 Photobacterium sp. BZF1 | reverse complement strand
GGGATAGATTATAAATCGCTAAAAACTAAAGATAAAAAAAATTTAAGTAAGGCTAATTTAAAAAATTCAGAAGATACGAATATTTTACTTACTGTTGCTCGGCTGACAATAGGAAAAGGTTTCAAAACTATGTTGGTTACTTATGATAAACTCATAAAGGATAGTAATAAAAAATATCACTGGTTTATTGCTGGGGATGGGGACTTTAAAGTAGATTTTGAAGATACTATAAAGTCGTTGGGTTTAGAAAAAAATATTACACTACTTGGAAGGTTAACAACAGAAGAACTGGTTCCATATTATAAAGGTGCGGATTGCTTTTGGTTATTATCACCAGATGAAACTTTTGGTTTAGTCTACCTAGAAGCATCATATTTTAACCTAGGGTCTATAGGTTACTGCAAAACGGGTGTAAAAGAAGCAATAACAGAAGGTGTAAATGGTTATTACTATGAACCCTTTGATGATTTAGAGCTCTTAGTTGAAAAATGTAAGAGTTTAAAGAAGCTAAGAAAACCAATGACTATATGTAATAAATATCAAATATCAACATTTGTTAATAATATATTAGATTAAAGTAAGCAGTTTTCATCTGGCAGACGATATAATGTCGATTTACATGATTGCTTGTTGATTTATATGACTCAATTATTCTAATTTAAAGTGTTTTTATCATTTTTATAAACCGAGTGATTGAACACTCGGTCTATGTTTATAGTTCGGCTTTGGTGCTACGAACTATTTTAAACATGTTTGTTTGCTAATTTCTCATAAAATCTTCTATCATATCTGTTGCTTCCTATAAAATGCATAACAGAGACAATACCTTGTGTGTCTTGTGCTAACTTAAATTTAGTTTTAGGAAATCCGAAATTCATATACTTTGGCCAAGGTAATATTTCAGCCTCGTCACAACATGATATCATAATGTTAGAGCATACCTGCTCCGAGCCCCACTCATGCCACTTGTTTCTTCCTAATTTAGCCTCAAGCTCTTGAGAAAGAGATTCTAGGCTATCAAAATTTAGTACACCTTTTGGAAATCCTGTAAATGCTGCACACCCTCTTAGATACTGGTTTAAGTTAACAGATGATATGTCACTTAATTGTTCCTCAGTTTTAACTTGAACGTGGGTTCCATTCCAGTTCTTGGCCACTGTTGACATGTAGTCAACGCTGGTTGGCTTCGGCCACATTGGGTTACCGATAGTAAATGCTGTATTTTTAGAGATAAAGTCAAACACTTCAGGCATTGGAGAAAGTGTTAGTGTATCCGTATCGACTTGAACAACATAAGCATTTTTAGATAAGTTTATGATATGAATTAAACGCTCCCAACACCCACCATTAGGGCATTTACCAACGTGAATGTCTTTAATATGAATAATATCAACATGTACTAGATGCTTTTTGAGTAGGCCATAATCTTCCTGGGTAAGAGAGCCATCATCTATCAGTTCAAATCTACCATATGGCATGTGCTTAGCGAAGCTTTTTAGCGCTAGCAGGCTCATGTCTATAGCATTATGATAAACTTGCGATACAAAGACTAAGTCATCGCTGTATTGTAGTGATACTGGCGAGGTATTGCGTACCATTCGGGCTACTTTTTCAAAACGTTTCCTATTCAAAAAAGTGCTAGCTTTTTTTATAAGTTGATTAAACAAAACTAACTCCTCATAAGTTTTTGACTTTATTTCTTAATAACTCTATTGGATTGTGTAACAAACTGACTAGTATTTGCCCAAAGAGTAACATGAATGGAATTGAAACTAATGCAAATAACTCGGTACGTTTTTCAAGGTTAATTCCAATTTGTGCAAAACCATACATAACTATTACAGCTATCGACCAATGCATTAAGTATATTGGATAGCTTAAATCACCTAGTCGTTTGTCTATAATTTTAATCTGTGTGCTAGACGTTTCAATGTTTGCAAGCACAGCAAGCAAAACAACATTTATTATTGAATTGAAGTAAAATCCAGAACCATATAATAGATTTAGCTTATAAGCAATAACCCAGTTAGCGAGAATGATTATATACAATGAAAATGCTGTTTTAAGATTACTAAATGGCTTTATTTTTGCAGAAACTTGCTCCTTGTAATGGTACATAAGCGCGCCAATTGAGAACGGTAACGACGCTGCAAGAGGGTGAAAGTAACCGTAATCCCACCAATCAAGCTTGTATATATGGATGAATACTGTATATAGAAAGCCAAAACAAAACCATAGCCATGTTATGGTTTTGTTTTTTGATAAACCTAATCCAATTAGTGCGTAATATATTATTTCAACTGTTAAAGCCCATGCTGGAGGTACTAAAGCATTATTTTTATGATTAGTGATTATTAAGAAAATATTTTCAAAAAAATTTGTAGTGCTATCAGGGAATTTAAGATTGAAAATAATTGATGACGTATAGGACTCACTAAATAAAATAATGATGAGTACACTGAACAGCATCGCACCAAGATAAAGAGGGTAAATACGTAGCAATCGATTGATAAAATATTTTTTTCTACCATTAGTTGAGTAGCCATAATTTGTCTGCATGATATATGTCATCAGATAACCACTTAGGCAAAAAAACGTGAATACAGCGTATTCGCCAAAGCCCGGCCAGCCAGCTAAGTGCAAAAAAACAACCATAAATGCTAATATGAGTCGATATGTACCAAACATAATTATCCCTAAAAAATGTTTTCACACTCAAATCTTTTTGCCTTGTATGCACTCTTGATAAATGGAACAAGACTATCATTGAGTATTTTATAACCATTGCTGTTAAAATGTACACCGTCTTGGGTATAATCGCTATTTAGCTCTCCTGACTTTGAAATTATTGTATTTGTGGGAAAAAATTCAACATTATTATTTTTAGTAATTTCCTTTAAGTTTGCATTCAGCTGATTGATGTATTCATTTAATCTTTGTCTTTTTGTTAAAGGTGTTTCAAGAACTATAATGTCAGAATGAGTAGATTTAATTTCTTTGATCACTTCTTCATATACTTCTAGGCTTCTTTCTATGGAAATATTTTCTTGACGATTAGTGCCGGCCATCACCACAACGAGACATGGATTTTTAGGAAGAATACTATCCTGAATGTTTCGATGAACTTGAAGAATTGTGTGCCCATCAACGGCTTTATTGACAACATTAAAGTTTGATTTCCCTACGAACCATACAAGATCAGAATTCCGTCTTGTTAATGAATCGCCTGCAAGGAATACTTGAGGGGTTCCTATTTTATAGACTAAATTCTTGTACAAAACAACTCTGAGTTCGTCTATTGAAAATATTGAAACTCCCCCTCCAATCAATGCAAGATTTAAAAAGATAGAAAATATTAGTAACTTTTTAATCATTGATATTTACTACCTTTCTCTTAAATGAGCTTGAGTAATCAATAATTTTGTTATTCCAAAAATTCCAAATGTCTGAGTACGTTTTGAAAAAATTGATCACTAATAATAAGCATATTGCGTAACTACTCGCTCCGACCGTAATGTTAAAAAATAATCCTAATAAGCTAATACTATCGTTGAAATAAA
Source organism: Photobacterium sp. BZF1 (assembly GCF_014349205.1). Taxonomy (NCBI): domain Bacteria; kingdom Pseudomonadati; phylum Pseudomonadota; class Gammaproteobacteria; order Vibrionales; family Vibrionaceae; genus Photobacterium; species Photobacterium sp. BZF1. The sequence continues at coordinate 28,702 of NZ_JACSOF010000070.1, read as the reverse complement.
CCTCTGAAAGAATAAAATACATAAAAGAAGCTGATAAAAATGAAGGGGTTAAAACTTCAATCATTTTGAATATTGAAAGGTTAATTGTCATTTTTGCGAAGAATATTATGAAAAAAAATGAGGTAATGGCAATGTATCCTCGTAATTCAGAAAAGTGCTCAATATTATCGAATGCTACTAATCCAGATATTGAAATTAGTAAAATTAGACCAAATAAATCATTGAATATACTTATATTTGTTTTTCCAAGACAATCATATAAATTAGTTGTTATAGAATTCGCAGGATATGATATCATCAAAATAGATAGAGAGGCCATGATAGGAGCGGTGTCTGCCCATTTTTCACCAAGAATCACAGTACAAAATTGAGGTGCAATAAACCAAATACCTACAACACTAGGAATTATGAGCATGTAGATTAAAGCTAAATATCTGTATGTTTTATCAAAAAGCACAGCTTTATCATTTTTGTATTGTGCCATAGAAGGGAACATGACAGCACCAGCCGGTGAAATTATTTGCGAAAATGGCATAACAGCAAAATCTTGACCAATTTTATATTTTCCAACTGAATCGATGTTGAAAATTTTACTAACAATAAAAGTGTCAAACTTATTCCTTGAGTAAGCAATCATGCTTCTAATAATCATAAGGAATGAAAATGAAAATTGCTGTTTGTTAAATCTAAAATTAATCTTTGGACGATAAGGGCAAATGATATAACTACCAATTAAATTTACCCATAAAGCACTTGCCCCTCCTGCTATAAGTGCCCAATGGTTGGGGTGAAAAAATGCCACCAAAACAGTTGTTAATGTTGAAAATACTTTTGTGAACAAACCTAGATATGTGATTTTACGGAAGTTAAGTTCTTTTTCATAACGCACTAGTCCTATGTTATTAAATCCTGAAAATATATTGTTAACTGCTATTAACTTAATTATCAATTCTAATTGCGGCTTATCAAAAAAATCAGATATAAAAGGTGAAGTCAAAAAGATAGCTATACTGACAAGAAACTTAAGAAGGAGGCTTAACGTCCAGCTTGAATTCATTTCTGATGTGTTTAGTTCTGTTTGTGATATTAAATATCGGTTTACCCCAATGTTTTGGAGGATTTCAAAGAATCCAATACAGAGTGCAGCTATTGCTACTAGTCCAAATGAAGCTGGTTCAATTAGTCTTACTAATATTAATGTACTCCCAATCCCAATAAAACGGGTTCCCCATTTGCCAAAAATATTCCATAGATAAGCCGTTATCAATTTATTTTGATTGCTCATTTAACTGCCTTACCTGTGTTTGACTATTGTCGCTTATGTCACAAGTTCTTTTGAATGCAATTCCTAGTGCTGCTGAACAAGCTAGTGTAGTGAAGATTAAATCATTATAAGCAGAGCTTAAAGCAGCACCTGACACTAAAAAAACAGTGATTGTGAGTTTCATTTTTTCTGCTAGGTTTCTTTGCCAAGCGAGAGGTGATTTTTTATATACTGTACTTAGTGTTTTATATGCAATAAAAAATAATAGCAAATATAAAATGATACCTAGGAAACCATGGTCAGCTAAAACTTGAAAATATATGCTATGAGCAACGTAAACTCTCCCATCCATATTAATTGGTGAACTAGGTATGAAGCTAACTAAATCCCAATCAAGCACAAGTGAACTTACGGTTATCTTATTTGTAAATGTTGAATCAAAACCTCCACCGAAAATAGGGCTATTTATTGCCATGATTATGGCTAACTTCCAAGATTTCACACGACTCATGAAAGATCCATCTTCATTTGCATCAGAAATAGTATCCATTCTTTCAAACCAATCATCAGTCATCAGGTTTAAGGCAATTAAACCGATGGCCATAATAGAAGTACCAACTTTGAATTTATGCTTTGTTTTTATAAAAAAGAAGATAGCTAAGACTACCAGGCCAATGAAACCACCACGAGAATCAGTCCCTAAAACAAATAAGACATTGAAAAATGCAAGGGAGTAAAGTCCATATTTGAAAAGTGTATTTTTCGAATATTGATCAGCCAAATAAAGTACAAAAGGAATGCTCATTAGTGAACCGAGAGCCGCAAGATTGTTATCATTAAAGCCTGGTGTCAAACCATGAATGTTATGTCCTCCGAAGGAAGATAGAACTTTCGCTCCTTCAATAAATGCCTTGAATGATAATGATAAAGTAACCGCCCACGCAATAGCTTCAAAGTGTAACTCTCGTTTGATGACTAGACAAATGAAGAAAAATAGCAAAAATACTCTCATAAACCAGTCCCAACGGAGCCAGACGTAGGGACCATCGCCATAATTTACCAATGATGTTAAAGTTGTATGTATGAAAAATAGAAGACCTATGATTAAGATTGATGTTGTAGGGTTTTTCTTCTCTTTGTTAAAGATGAACCCAAAGATGGTGATTAAGGCGAAAACAAAATTCCATCGAATTGAAGTAGCAACACCACCGTAAGCCCATATGTGAGGTGGAACTAGGGCTGACCATACCCATAGCGATAAAGCGAGGTAAAGCCGTTTAAAGGCTGCAAATGTTAAAATAGGCAGGGCTAGGAGCAGTGCTAAACTTCTCATTCATCCACACCTTCTCTCGTGTAGCTCTCTTCATCTAGGAAGATTGCTTTCCAGCAAAAGAAAGTAGTGGCGCTCAAATACAGGCCAAACAGTATTGTTTCCATCTTCTTTCTACTCCATCCCTGAGTATTATTTATCAATTCCTCAGTATTTCGTGCTTGATTGTGAATGTGACTTAAAACTGCAATCACAATCTACAATTCAATAGGTTGACGTAACACTTATGTAAATATTAGTTCTCATGAATCAAAGTGCAAACTTACCTCAATGATTCAGCGTAAGTTGAGTAAAGCTTGCCTCTAGCGTTATCGTTAAACCCGAGATGAGGGGAATTGAGATAATCAGTAGCGGCTGTTGTTTGTATTGATTTTCTTCCATAGCTATTTTGAAGAGTTGTTCAAATTAGTAGTTAAGTACTTGAAAAATAGTCGTCTTAGTATATCGGTCAGATAGCCATATGTTATTTATGGTGAATCTATCCACTCACTATCGATTCTTTAACATTGCTTTTGGACGCTAACTGAAATGGATGTAAAAAATATTGACACTTAAAACTGTCATGATCTGATTTAAAGTGAAATCACGATTCATGACTTCGTTAGCAGTGATAGATACAAATAAAAAACAATTCGAGTAACATTCTGATTATTATGTTTGGGTAGATTATAAAACCATATAAATAGCTTTCATGAATTTTTTATTCTGCTTTTATGAGTTTCAACTTCATGTGAGCCTCATCATTAATGTTAGGGTTTGGTTAATGCATTATAACTTTTGTTTGGTAAAAGATGTATCACATAAGAAATAACTACAAAAGTGTCGGGTTATTTTACAGTTGTTGAATATATTTGACCTAAGTTATTGATATTATGTGCTGGTATGGTTATTGCTTAACTGTTGACAATAGATAACAAAAACAAAGTTAGGTAGATGATGAATAAATCTATTTTTAGCACTAAGAGTACATTGCTTTATTCAGCAGCCTTTTTAGGAGCATCGCTCATCTCTTTCCAGTCTCATGCTGTACCTTTCACCACGACGGAGATTAGCAAATACCTTGTAATCGCTACTGGTGATGGTACGAACGGAGACAATTTTGAATCATTCAACATGTCAAATGTTGAAATAGGAGCTGATCAGGAGGTCGTCTCTTCAGGGCAGAATTCTCCGCAGCAGGTCTTTCAAAGTTTTACAAGTAAGCCAGATCTTACCGGAGATTATGTGCCAAACGATGGAGCCAATGCTGCTCCAAGTGGAAATAGGTGGGACGATAATGATCCTGACGCACCAAATGATACTGTAGGTGTTCCTGATACGTTGCCCGGTGGACCAACATTGCCAGGTGCAAGGCCACTTTTTGAAGGGCGAGATTTTAGTGGTAATGTGGCCTTAACGGGTGAATTTGCTGAGTTTGGTACTTCTAACTCTGACGTACATGCTGATAGTAATATTGGTATCCAATGTAACCGGGCTTCAGTATCTGATTGTATAAATGTTTCAAGTACAAACAGTTTTTTTGATATCAGTGCTGCTGATCCTGATAACCCAGAAAATCTGAACACTGGCTACGGCATTAACGCAGGGTTTGATCCAACGTCATTAACTGATGAGCTAGAAGATGCCCGTGACAGCATAGTATCTCTAGGTACTGAATTGGTATTAGATGAAAACTATGCCAACAACTTCCTTACAAATAACAATATCAAGGATTCTGGAGCGCCAACGATTTTAGACTTGGATGCTATTGACACCAACAATGATGGAATTGCTGTTATTGATATTGATGTAGATGGTAGTTCTTTTAATATCAATAATACAGATTGGATACTTCAAACTACTAACGATGTTTTCGCGATTATCAGAATGGCTGATGGTACAGGGTTTGACTTTTCAAACTCCTCTGTAATGCTTGGTGATGGTACAAATAATTCGACGGATGTGATCGACGAACTTGGCGCTATATTTTTCATGGATGCCTACAAGGGGACAAACACATTGTTTGAACTAAGTAATACCATTTTAGGTGGTGTTGCTTTGTGGGACTTAACTGACTTTAACCCAAATCGGAATCAACTCTTATCTAATGCCCCGTCTGTATTTGACCCTGGATTTGATGAAGACAATCGTACGGTTATCAATGCAGGTCAAAATGCACAAGGCTGTTCGCAGTTCATCAGTAACCAAGTGCTAATGTCAGATGCACGATGGAATCGATGCGATTTCGCGGAGGATGATCCAGGCATTGAAATACCTGAACCTTCTACTATTGCGATCTTTGGTTTTGGTCTGATCGCATTTGGTACAGTGAGAAGACGTGCGTTACTGAAGTAAAAATTTTTATAAACCAGTTACAGCGTAACTGGTTTTATTTTAATTGAAGATTATTATCTTATATAATACCTGTTATAGCAGACAATAATTAAGAATAAGTAAAAGATGAGCCAAATCAGGAATGATTATCAAATAGGTACTGTATCCAGGGAAAGTGTACTAAGTGTGCAGGTTGAACGTCGATTACGTGACGCCGTAACAAATCCAGCAATAAGCTATATCAGCTCTCTTGCTTCGACAAATTCAACAGGTGGTAGAGCGAATGCTCGTTATATGATTGAAAGATTTTGTCGGTTTTTAATCGGACATTCGTCCTTAAGAGTGGATTGGCTCATGTTGTGTAAAGATCCTGAACTGAGCAAGCGTGCGTTAGCGGGATTTTTAACTTATAAAACACAGCAGAAACACTACCTTTGTGGTTCAACGCCTGATCCTGCTGATGAGCTCTTCAAGCAATCGCATCTGACTCCAATAATTGATTCAATTAATGCTATCGCTTCTGATTTTGTAGATGATGGTCAACTCACGGAATGTGAATTTAACGCCTTGTTTTCAGGGTTAACTAAAAACAATCTAAAACAATCTCAGCCACTTGAATACGGGTGGATGCAGGAGCAACCTATCAATTCTCAATTTAAGTTAGATAAACATCAACTGTCCGCAAACTCGTTACAAGCGCTCGAGAGCTTTAGTAGCTTTTGCATTACTTCTTGTTTGCAACGCTTTGATTGGAGTGCCTTTTTGTCCGCGCCAGTTGTAAAGTCTGCAATGAATGAGTACTTAAACAATGGGGTGGTTGTTAATAATGAAAAATTAAAAAATTTCAGTCCTGCTACCGCTGATAACTTGTTCCGAATGATATTAGGTGTAGCTGAGCATCATTGGCTTGCCGAAAATCTTACTGTTGAACGATTACAACGAATAAAAGCAATAAAACTTCCTCGTGGTTCAAGGGCGACATCTGGGCGATATATTACTTTTGATGAATTAGATACGATATTGGCTGTTGCTGGTAAGCATCCAAATCCAATTAGAAGGGTCCGTGATCAAGCAATTTTTTCTGTTCTATATGATTGCGGATTACGCCGTTCTGAACTGGTGTCATTGACAATAGGGGACGTGAATCTCATTGATAACTCTTTAAGAATCATTGGTAAAGGTAACAAGGAGAGGAAAATATATTTTGATGCGAAAGGTGCAATGATGCGTAAACTTGAGGAATGGTTATCATTACGCCAAAGTCGGTGTGTAACCGAGCCATTGTTTTGTGGCATTTCCAAATCGAAATCATTAACAGGTAAAGTACTAACAACGCAGACAATCAATGACTTATGCCGTTGGGTAATTATGAATGGTTTCAATAAGGTTTTTTCACCACATGATTTTCGTCATTCTTTAGCAACGAATCTACTTAGCCAAAACCATGACTTGTTATCAGTTAGTAAGGTGCTAGGCCATAGTTCTTTGTCGACAACACAACGTTATGATCAAAGGGGTGATGAGATGTTGCGTGTTACTATTATTAATCGTTAAAACATTTATAATAATTAAATTATAGTGCATTAGGATTTTAATTGTTACACTCACAGAACTTGTAAATTAGAGGCAAAACTCAACCTTCAAAATGTCAGCATTTTTTACACTAGCTATCTGCGATATTCAAATAAAAACATTGGCTTTCCGTTAAGTTACTGAAATAAATAAAAATAAATCTCAATGTAATTATTGGCACAAGTTATGCTTTATATAAACAGTAAGTCGAAATTAGTAGTGTTAATACTTACAAATAAATATGCAGAGGGATTTATGAAAAATTTAGTCACCGGACTGGGGTTAATTGCTTCAGCATTAATTTTTAATACAAATGTACAGGCATCATCGATACTTATTGATAATTTCAGTACCGCTCAGGCTGAATTAGTAAGTGACACCACAGGTGTTGGTGCCTCAAGTCAAGCAACAGGAGCGGGCATCCTAGGCGATTATCGTGATATATATGTTGAGAAAACGATTGATAATACTGGCGCTGATTCTGGACTAATTACAGTAGAAGTAATTACGGCAGGAACAGATAGATTACAAGTAAGCATGGAAAATCTAGTCACTGGCTTCGTTGCTCTGACTTATGATGGAAGCAACTTTGTTGGAGATGCTTATGATGCAGAGACTACAGCGCCGGGTGCTATGGCACCACCAGGACTTGGTGTTGCAGTAGATGGTCTAGTTGCAGGATCAGATTCTGGCCTTGGTGAAGACTTCAGTGATTTTGATGGTTTCCTATTTGATTTACTATCTGTAGACCAAGATAACCCAGCAATAATAAACGTTTGGACTGATGATGCTAGTGATGGAAACTTTGTCAAACATTCTGTTGAGGTTGTAACGTCCGAAATAAACTTCCCAGGCGATACTGAATTCGTAAGCTTTGGTTCCTTTAATGGTGGCGGTTCTATTAATTGGGAAAGAGTCGGCGCAATTCAAGCTCTATACAATGTATCGTTTGATAACGTTAATGCAGTAGCAGAAGCACAATTAACATTAACAAAAATTGCTGTTGTTCCTGAGCCTACCGTATTAACGATGTTTGGTGCAGGTATTTTGGCTTTGGGATTTGCAGGCTATCGTAGAAAAGAACAAGAGTAAGTGAAAATTTTTGTGAACTCCATACCGGTCATAAAGGCCGGTTTTTTTTGATTATGAGTTTTTTCTAAATCAACATTAAAATAAATATTGCTAGAAAGTTAAGTGAAAGAATTAATACTATTTTCTGAGCCATAACTGCTAAATCTCGATTAATTATTATCCATACTCGAAATATTAAACTCCATTCTTAAAACATATCAGAATAATCAATGAGACATTGACAAACTAATAAGAATATTTAGTTAATAGTTACTTTTAATTTTTAAATATCAATCTTTATTGAAATATTCTTACATTCATCATCTCAAATCATCACTTAAGTCACTGAAAAGATGACCTTTTTATTTCTTCTGTTAGATTAGCGACTACAATCTGGTCTTTCCCTTCCTGCTTGGCTGTATACAGTGCCTTGTCTGCACGATAGAGCAGATTATGTAGTCCTTTGTCTTCTAGAGTTAATGATGCAATACCCATACTGGCTGTGTAATTCAGTGGTACGCCTTCTACCCTAATGGACGACTCGCTAATCTGGCGGCGTAGGTGTTCTGTGATCATCTGGGCTTGTTCGATGGTAGTACTGGGCAGCAGTAGCAAAAACTCTTCGCCGCCCCAGCGACTGATGTAATCAGTGTTACGAAGCACCCGTTGGCATGTGGCAGCAAAGTGTTGAAGTACTTCATCACCGGTTTGGTGGCCGTAGCGGTCGTTGATGGATTTGAAGTTATCGAGATCGATTAGTACACAGCACAGTGGCTGCTCATCGGCTTTGTGACAGGGTAACGCATACTTGGCAATTTCAGTGGCAGTCCTGCGGTTGATAAGGCCGGTCAGGCTGTCGTGGTTGGCACGGTACTCTAACTTTTCGCGCAGTTGGTACTGCTCGGTTACATCGATGGCGGTGACCTGTACAGCTTGCTTGCCGTTCCATTCAATAGGACGGGAGATCAAGCTCAGCCACAAGGGCTGCCCATCGACACGTTTAGTTAGTGCATCGGTTTTAATTGACGCATTCGCACCGCTCAGCAAAGCGGCATTGTCCTTATGGGCTTGCGGGTGATATTGCTCGGCGATGAGTGGCAAGATGGAATCTATTGCCAGCAGCTCCTTTTCAGATTCGAAGCCAAGCATGTTGGCATAAGCCAGATTGCAAAACAGCGGCTTGAAGTTACTGTGAACCAACAAGCCTTGGATTGAGCCATCGACCAATTCACGGTAACGCATTTCACTGTCGTTGAGTTTGTTGAGGGCTTTAAATTGGCTGCTCAAGTCCACGATGGTGATCTGCATGGCCGGCTCCCCCTGCCATTTAATCAGGTGGTCGATGGTAAGGACAAAAAGCTCATTGCCTTCATTGTCGATATTGCGATAGGTCTGGATGCCCGGCTTTTCTTTGCCGCTCATGATATCGCGATATGCCTGCCAGGCTGCATCACGTTCGTGTGGCGCAATCAAGGTGAGTAAATTTCCCATTTCCAAAATAGCTTGGCCGTCGTCGTAACCGAAAAACTGGGCATAACTGTCGTCGGCGTAGAGGGGCTTAAAGTTACGATGGATCACAGTGCCGTACGAAGAGTCAATTTGGAAACGTTGGATAAAAGAATTGATAAGCGAACTCACTAGCAAAATACACAATGACGATGAGAAGTAGCATACAGTAATCTGTTGCGAGCATATTTTAACAGCAGTCAAATTTTACGTCTTTCAATAATATCGTAAGTATATTTTATGGTGATAATTAGATATCTAGCATGATGTCCTGCTCCATTAATATGTAGGGAGGCATAGCGCGTTAGTTGTTAAAGTCGTATCCGACGCTGATACTACTGTGCCCTTATTCATAGAAGGTGAGGTAGACATGTTTCAGAGCATCATTGCCGGTGGCGATATCGATAACTGTAGCCAATCTGTAGTGGGCAACTATTGTAGGCATCTTCCGGACAATATCATTCCTGATATCTGTTTTTGCACCTGCAGTGCTTTCGATACCAACAATGACGTAACTAGTCCTACCCAAGAAAAGGCTTTGTTGAAGCAAAAGCTATCTACACTGTGTAAAACTAACATATTGCTAACCAATAGTAGTAAGTTCAATTGTGTGGGAACGCACCGTATCGCCCCGCTTTCTAATTATGATCTTCTGATCTCGGATAGTGAACTGCCTTCACACGACAAACTAATATTGAAGAGGATGTCCCTGTGGAGCTTGTAGAGCTTGTAGAGTTCAAAAGATCGGAGTGTTAGACAAATAGCACTAAACACTTGGCTAAACGGCTAATCCGTGGATGCAATGTCCACGGTTGAGGAAGAAATTATGACGTGAACCCTCCACCACTTAACTGAATAGATTAGGTATATTGTGGCCCATCATCCTTCTGTTGTAACTCACAGTATTCATCCGTTGGCCCGCACGAACAAACTTATACCGACTTGAAAGCAAAGGGCTAACAAGTGATATCCACAGTTTCTGTGGATAGCGGCTGAATATAATTTAGTGAAATGATCTGTCTTTTACCGTAAGGCCTATAGCTTTAGGGGACTATCCTATTTGGCTTCACTCTTACCAACTATATTCTCGCTATCATTCAAAAAAACAGAATTTCAGCATGTTTTCTGATATGAGGATTATTTTTAAAGTGTTAATTTAAAAGCAAATAAAGGACATTGGTACATATCACGTCTTTAATTAACTATTTGTCACTTTTTGATTAATTAGTTATGGGCCAATGGCTGACGATTGTCGACTATGAAATTATGAGTTCACAATAGAACAGATATCGTCTCTACTTGAGTTACACTGTGACGCCATGTTGGGCTCCTGAATATGTGCTCTCATCAATCTTACATTTCATCGGCACATAACAGTGCGAACAATCTAAAGATTCATTAGCTTCTTCTAGCTATTACCATTTAATGTGTGTTTCGCACTCGGGGAATGCATAGCAGTTACTTCTTTCTAATTCACCGGATTTATCAAGCATAGGATAAGGGAGTGTACTCTGTAGTCGGCAACTCGACGAGATGTTAATAGTGGGAATTATTCGTAACCAAGCAGTCTTTTGATGATTATTATTGTGCTTGATTCATTGAGTCATTTTCTCTTTATCATTATTTGACTCTGTTTACAGGGTAAAGCGTTAAGTTATGAGTGCATCACCACAGCACCATCCGAGGTATAAATTTGCCAAGGCATATAAGGAGGGAAGTGCTTGGCATAGTTATAGGCTTGTTTTAACGTACAATCATCAAACACTTTAAAAATAGCTTCCCCGTCTCTTATGACGCGGACAACATACATATCGAATATATACATACATTACCTTCTTATTAAAAATTTATATGAGTGGGCGAACATTTTCCGGTGTTGCTAAATGACAGGCACAGCGAACCGCAGGCATATAGGAGATGCCTGTAGTTTGAGGAGCGAAATCGTTGTGGTGTTAGTCTAAGGAAAATGAGCGGGCTTATTATATCGAAGTGGAGTTATATAGTCTTTCATTTTTGCCCAAAACCCCAGTGTCAATTAATGGAAATAGCCACATCAAATCAATAGGTTAAGATTGGCACTTTCTACGTGTTACACGTCATGCCAATTTCAGTCGTATCTCCTTCAAATAAAAAAATTTAATCGGTCAATGGTCACTTCCCGTTGTAGTTACTCAGCGAGCAAAGCGTACTACAGATATCTAAGAAACACCTGTGAATAGAAGGGCTTCGCTGTGGTCTGGTATAAAGGATGTGATCGGCCGTAGTATACTTGGGATAGATAATAAAATCCGTCGTTTTTGCCACTTTCTCAGTGTACCTTTTCCAATATATACAATTAATATCAATAACTTAAAAGCAAGCCTCTCCATATGGATTTTTCGACGTAATTGCTCGCTTGGACGCTTTCGACAACCAAAGATCTTAGTGAATGTCCCTAACTTTTATTGTGGGCAATTAGGCATCAATAGTAAGAGAACGCGTCGACACCTTGGTGCGACGAGAACCCATATCCATATTGTTTTAAATAACAGCCTTAGACGCTAACCAGTCAACAATGTCGTGGCAAATGCTTCCGGCTCAAGCATGATGCTGTGACTCAATCCCCAGTAAATCATGTAGTCACCGTTGAGGATATCAGCGGCATGTTCAACTTCAGATGGAGGAATAAGCGTGGCGTATTCTGCCCCTAATACAAGGATATTGCTGGTTAAGTTAGTGCGGTGGAATTCGGGAGGAACAAGAAAGGCACAAATGCCGTAATGTGTGCCTTTCTTTCATTGGGTTTGTGCTGTAACTATACCGCTTTGGTCTCCGTTGACTCTTCAATAGTTTGATCTTTCTTTGCCAATTTATTGAAGAATATTGGGCTAGCAAGTGAGAGAACGGCCATGATTAGTAGCGTTGCCGATATTGGCTGTGATACAAAGATGGTGAGGTCTCCATCGCTCATCATCAACGAGCGACGGAAGTTCTCTTCCAAGATACCACCTAAGACGAGCGCCAAAATAATTGGTGTAACGGGGAATTTAAACTTCTTAAGCAGGTAACCGAGTAAGCCGAAACAAAACATTACCCAAACATCCACCATGCTATTGTTGTAACCATAGGAGCCAACAACAGAAATCGCTGCAATAACTGGTAGCAGAAGGGCTTTTGGTGCGGAAATTACCTTCACCCAAACCGGAACGCCAAGCAAACCTACCACCAACTGAACAATACAAGCGACGATTAAACCTGCAAAGATGCCATACACAATCTCCCCATTAGTTTGGAAGAGTAATGGGCCAGGCTGAATGTCGTGCAACATCAACGCACCGATCAGTACAGCAGCAGTTGCTGAACCCGGAATACCGAGTGTTAGTAAAGGAACTAAAGATCCCCCAACTACCGCATTATTCCCAGACTCTGGTGCTGCTACACCTTCAAGGCACCCTTTGCCAAATTGTTCTTTTTTGTGTGAAAATCGCTTCACTTCGTTGTAGCAGATAAAGGAAGCAATAGTCGCACCTGCGCCGGGTAATACACCAATCACTGAGCCAACAAGTGATGAATGCAGGTAGACTTTCCACATACCAAGCAAGCGCTTAATTTTTGGCATTTTGAAGCTTAGTTTGACTGACTTTGTGGTGACCATTGCCTTTTCAATGCCAGTAAAAACAGAGGTCATCGCAAATAGGCCGATAAGGGCAGGGATAAAGCTAATCCCATCCATCAGCTTTGGAATACCGAATGTTAAACGTTCTTCACCGGTAAAAGGGTCGAGGCCAATGCTTTTCAGGAAAAGACCAAGGAACATCACGATAAAGCCCTTAGTTAGGTTGTCACTGGCAAGGCTCGCAATAATGGTGAGGCCAAAGACCGCCATAGCGAAGTACTCAGGGGCACCAAATGATAGGGCAACTTCGGCCAATGGCTCCGAAAAAGCAAAAAGAACAAGCGCGCCGATCACACCGCCAACACTGGACGCAACCACCGAGGTTGTCAGCGCAAGGCCAGGTTCACCACGTTTAGTAAATTGATAGCCATCAATCATTGTTGCAGCGGCTGCTGGCGTGCCCGGTGTGCCAATGGCAATAGCAGTAATCGAACCACCATATTCCCCTGCGAGGTAGACGGAAACTAGTAGCAAGACACTCACTACAGGGTCCATACCAAAGGTAAATGGCACCATAAGTGCAACCGCTGTTGAGGCAGAAAGGCCAGGCAATACGCCACATAGAATACCGATCACAACCCCTGAGGTAATCGCGAGCATCGCCGGAAAGGTCGCTATCGTAGAGAAACCTAAGGCTATATTTTCGAACATGATTACTCTCCTAAAAATCCATTTGGCAGGGGAATATTCAATACAAGATCAAACACACCGTATAATGTAAAAGTAATGAATAAGACACTGAAAATAATAGCTTTGTAGTTTTTAAAGCCTGCAATCACTGGCAGAACAAACAACAAAACGGGTGTTAGCAAGAAGTAGCCAATAATATCAACAAGGTAGATATAGCTACCTATCAGGCCAATAACCACTCCCCCTGCAATTGGGAACTGAGCGACAGGGTTAGGCTCGTTACTACGAGAGAGGATATGTAACCCGCAAGAAATGATGACACCTATTAGCAGTATCCTAGGGTAGGTTGAGGCGGCGATTTCGCCTTCAGACGTTGCCGCGTCCATGCCACCGAGCATTGTGTAAAACACGGCACTTGAAGCTATCAGTATGACTGAGAATATTTTATCGGTTCCGAGTGATAAGCTTGTTCCTTTCATTGAACCATCTCCTTTGAAGCGGGGCGAAAGCCCCGCTGGTTCGTGATTAGTTAACGGTTTGTTCAACAACTAGGTTTGCAAACATCTCACTCTCTAGGTAGCCATCGTACATTTTCGAACTGGCAAGGAATTGTTTAAATTCAGGCTCTTGTACAACTTTCTTAATCATGTCATTAAGTTTTTCAACAACATCATTTGGCACCTCATTTGACGCCATCACACCACGCCAGTGTTCAGTGACTACGTTATATCCTGCCTCTTTCAACGTCGGCGATTGTTCAAATGGGGCAAAACGCTCTTCTGAAGCAACAGCAAGCACCTTAAGTTTGCCTGCGTCATAGTTGGCAATCATTTCACTAGGGTTAGCGATTGCCACATCAATGTGACCGCCAAGTACAGCAACAACGGGCTCTTTACCCCCCTTGTACGGGATGTATTTCAGGTTGATGCCAGCTTGTTGGTTAAGATCATTTTTCAGGCCTTCATCAACCGAATTGGTGCTGTAGCCGCCAATCTTAATTTTATTAGGGTTCGCTTTTGCGTAAGTGACTAAATCTTCGAGGGTGTTGAATGGGCTATCTTTAGCCACAGCAATCACAAATGGGTCTTTTACTACTCGGCTAATGTATTTAAAGTTGTCGATGGAAATGCTGCTGCCTGTTTTCTTCAAACGCTGCGTCATACTACGAGTGTTGGTCATGATAACGTGACCATCGGCTTTTTGATTAAGCACATAACTCATGGCAACCTTACCCTTACCGCCTTTCTTATTAACCACAGTGATAGGTTGGCCCAGGTGTTTCTCACCAAGTTTGGCAATGTAGCGAGCCATAAGATCATGGCCTGAACCTGCACTTGACCAACAGACGAGGGTAATTGGCTTTTCAGGATATGCTGCCAAGGCTGAGGTAGATAATAGGGCACCGACGGTAAGCGCAGCTAGTGAAAGTGTTTTAATCAGTTTCATCGTTTCTTCCTTGTTATTGGAGTAGGCTGATCAGTCTCTGCGGACTGTTTTATTGTTGTGGTTGTAACTGTTCTGCTAGGCGGGTGATGTTATCTAACTGCAGCACCTTCCATGCCGATTGAATAAGTTGCTGTGCTTGAGAGTCTGTTAGCACGCCCTCACAACAACCTAGTGCCTTTTCTTCCACCTCTTGGTCTGTCATTGGGTTTTCAGGGCCGCCACGGTAGCGCTCATCGGCGTCACCTGAAATGACGTCACCATTTTTAAGCTGAATATCGATACTTGAGCGCATCTTATCGAAACCTTTTGCTTCGATGTCTGCATCAAATTGAGTTTCGATTTGGTGCTGCATTGATTGCATGGCGTCACTTTGAACAAACTCGTCTTCAAATTCGATCTTCCCGGCTCGGCGATTGAGCGCAACCATGGCTAGCACTGCAGGTAGTGAGAATTTAGCTTGCAGGTGGTTTGATGCAATTGGGTAGCGGATTGGGTTTAAAATGTTTGAGCCTGCACGAACAATCACTCGCTCGATATTCTCAGGGGTCACATCGTTTTCTTTTACCAGTTTCACCATTAGGTCAATGGTAGGGTGAGTCAATACACCGCATGGGTATGGTTTGATGCTGACGCCTGGCTCGACTATTGAGAATGGTTTGCCAAAGTCTTCGCTATTGATCTTAGATTCAGTAACCCCACCACCTTGCACTGCAAAGAAGCCCCAAGGGCCATCAAGCGCTTCTTGATCTGCGCTATAGCCTTTTTGTGCCATCAATACTGCTGTGACACCATTTTCAGCTGCGCGACCAACATGTAGCGGTTTAGTCATTGTGCCAAAGTTACATCGAATACCGGCTGCAAATGAAGCCGCGATGCCAAGACCTGAGCGAAGCTGTTCGCCGGTTAACCCAAGCAATTTCGCCGCCGCTGCGAAAGCGCCAAAGGTGCCAACCGTGCCACTTGAGTGGAAGCCGCGTTTGTAGTGCTGCGAGAACATCCATTCAGAGATTTTTGCTTCAACCTCAAAACCCGTTAAGAATGCCAACATAAAGTCCTGACCATTAACGTTATCAAGCTTCTGCGCCATCGTTAATGCAGCGGTTAAAGGCGGAATAGTTGGGTGAGTTAACAGACCGTATACATGGTCAGGGTCAAGGCTCACTTGAGAGTCATCCCAGTCATGGGCGTGACCTGCTGTACCCAAAACGCGCGCCGCAAGTGGTGCGGGCACCTTTATGCTGTGACCAAGCAAAATAGCTTCTTCTCGGCCTTCGGTCTCTGCGGCTAATTCAGCCTGAATCTTAGCCGTTTCATGGTCACTACCCGCCACATAAAGGCCTAGACCATCAACTAGGCAGCGTGTCCCAATCTCTATAACGCTAGCAGGCAAGTCGGAAAACTGAACTGATTCGATAAAGTTCGCAGCACGTTCAGTTAGGTTGGAATGCTCAGGTACATCGACGTAGTTGTTTTGTTGGATTGACATTTTAAGTCCTTTTATTTCACAGTTATTGGTATTGATAAAATCTGTCGTCTGTCGACAGTTCTATATTTATGGAATTAATTTGGGTTTGTGATTGTCGATTTATTATTGTTTAGCTTCTAGTAGACGCTGTTTAGCTTCTTCGACATGTTGTCTTGCTAGTTCGCTTGCCTTAGTGGCGTCTTTTGTTTTTATCGCCGCAAAAATACCTTTGTGCTGCGCCAGAGAGTCCGCGATTTGGTTAGGCTTAGATAAGTTTAGCTGCCGGAATAAAGATAGTTTTTTCAACACTACGCTATATAACTCTAGTAACGCTGAGTTGCGGCTGATTAGTACGATTTGATGGTGAAATTTCAGGTTTGATGAGAAATACTCAACCCGATCGTTCGCTTTTTCGCTCTCTTCCATCTGAGAAATGTGTTGCTCAAGCGCATTGATATCGTCTTCGCTTGCACGTGAAGCAGCTTGTTCTGCGGCTAAAGCATCAAAAGCGCCGCGGATTTCATAGAGTTCAATCGCTTCTTTTAAATCGACTTGGCAAACAAAAGAGCCTTTACCGGTGCGAGTTTCCACCATGCCGTACTGGGCAAGTTGTCGGCAAGCCTCACGGATGGGGGCTCGGCTGATCTGTAGATGGCTAGAGAGGTAGCTTTCATTAATTCTTTCGCCTGGTGCCAACTCACCATTTAGAATCATGGTTTCTAATTGCTGTTGAACCACCTTGCTCAGTGACTGGTTCTTGACAGTTTGAACTTGTTCGTTAATCACTGTACTTTGCATTTTTGACTCGCTGTTTTTTGTCGTCTGTCGACAGAATAGGCCATGGAATTTGAGTAGCAAGAAAAAGAGGCCGAAAGAGTTAACATTTGAATAACATTTATGATCTCTAGCAAATTTTCACAAAAGTCTAGATATAAAATTATAGTCACCATTTGACTAATTCAATTTGTGAACTAAGAGATGTGGCTCTACTTCGATCTATTTCATTTTTCCAGAAAATAGCGATGGCCATACCGTATGACTTAATTCAAATAAGTGCTATGTGCAGTATCTCCTACCGATTCAAAACAAGAGTAGGGGGTAGTCAATCAGGGCTGTACCTGACAGTTAAGTGCTCTACTCAAGGTGGATGAAATTTGGTAATACTGAATTTTGGTTGGCAAACCTAGATGACTTTTGGCAGAACTGAATTTTCGTTGGTAAACCTAGATGACTTTTGGCAGAACTGAATTTTCGTTGGTAAACCTAGATGACTTTTGGCAGAACTAAATTTTCGTTGGTAAATCTATATGACTTTTGGCAAGTCTCAATACGCCCTGATGATACCAAAATATTTTCCCCTCCCATAACAGAAAATACCATACATAAACACAACAAGACGACAATTTACAGCCATTTATACCACCAATATCTTGCAGTAATTTGCAAAAAACAAATTTTGCCAAATTCTATTCACCCCCTAGGTACTTTTTAGCTAACACGGACTAAACCTTGGCCATTTCAAATCAATTTATGACAAAGAAGTGAAACTCGTAAAATTGATTTTAAAAGATGAAGTTAAGTTAAAAAGCGATCTGAGCTTGCAAAAAATGCAATCAACTTATTGTTTTATTGGCAGATTACATATCCATCACGTATTGTCTGTGAGAGATAACTAAGGAGGATAAGATGGCAGTATTTCGGCGAACAACTAAAGAAGATCGCTTAATTGATGGTTCAAGAGAGTTTACAAACAACCAGTTATCACTACTGATTCTCTACAGCATGGTTAAAAGAGCGGCCCAAAAGGAAAAAAATAGCTACCCAAGATTCCGTATAAGGGAAAGCCAGATAGCAGAATTGAACCAAAAACCACTAACGCCAGAATCAAGATGGGGGTTAGTAGAAAGTATGAATAATCTGGGCTACGAAGTTGCTATTAATCATAAATACTGGATTTTCACTAAATCAAGTCTCACTGATAGTTGGCCAGCTTTCCCCCTCACCGAGATCGATGGTTTCTTAAAACGATTAAGACCCCTAACTCAGCATAGAGAGATGGGATGTTTAGGCGAAGAGGATTTCTTTAACCACGACGCTAAAGGTTTAGATTTATTCTATAACGGCACTCCTCCATCAGATGATTGCTATGACGAGTACGATGAGGAGTACGAGGAAGAACAGTTAGATGATTACAACTTCACTGTCTGGCAACACATTTACTATCATCTAGAACTGGCAGGTGCCATTGATGACCCATTACTCTTGAAAAAAGAGTAATTTTCCTTGATGAGTATGTAGTACTTACCCTTAGTTATATAGTTTTCTCTGTCTATAGGGTAAGCACTACATCAAACTTCAAACTCTGGGAATACCTCCTTGAAGGCAAGAAAGAACTGAATCTCTTAATCACCAATGGAGCTATCAATGCTGATGCGCGGGCAGCTCTTGGTTTTCATACGCATCTGCAAACGAATGGTTACGATCGCGATGTTTGGCTTCATCTTCGCGGATTTTGACAACCACATCTCGTAATTTAGCGTTTGCCGCTAGTTGGTAATAATCGACGGCGATTTTTGGTGCAGCGACATTTTCAACCTCACCACAGTCAATTTTGTCCAGATATTCAGTGTAACTCTTGCAGGCTTCCTCTTCGAAATAGCCCACAACACGATGTGCAATCTTAGAAGAGAGCACATAGATCATGCTATACACGACAATAAAAGCCCCTTGGCCAAGTAACACTAACGTTCGCTCTACCCAGCTAGGTTTGGCAATATCCAAGAAAATCATCAGGTGCACTCTTTCATTCTCAGCTTCATCCAGTAATTCACGGATCCAGCCTTCATCATCTTTCATCCTGCGTAGGGCTTTTAAGTGATTGAACATACCTGCCACCATTCCTGGTACTGCTGCAATGGTTTCCAAAATAACGGCGCGTTTAGCATATTTTCTTCCATAGAAGATATTCAATAGGAACTTAAGACACTGGGTTATTTTATATGCCACGTGCTCTGAGAGTTTGGCGGCGGTTTTGTGTTTTAACTCAAAATCTGACATAGGTGAGCCTTTACTTTCTCCGAGTGGGTATGATTTAAAGCAGCCGTGAACTGCTCATCTCACATCCAGAATTTATCTATATTTATAAAGAGGTTACTTTAGTAGTCGCTAGTTACTGATGCACCTTCCCCACCCAATGTACAAAGCAGATTTGATAACAAACTCGACGCCCCAAATCGATAATTCATGCTGTTGTTTGCCCATTCTGGACCAAACATACTATCTACCATATCCAAGTATTTTTTCGCCTCTTCAGCCGTTTGGACACCGCCTGACGCTTTGAAGCCAACCCTGTGCTCGACACCCAACTCTTTGATAACGGATAACATTGTTTCTGCTGCTTCAAGGGTTGCATTGACTGGTACTTTGCCTGTCGAGGTCTTGATAATGTCAGCCCCGGCTTTGATTGAAATCTCTGAGGCTTTTTTGATTAGCAAAGGCGTTTTCAACTCGCCAGATTCAATAATGACTTTCAATGGTGTACCGCCACAGGCTGCTTTACATTGCTTCACAAGTTCAAAACCAACCTTTTCATTTCCGGCCATCAGCGCACGGTATGGGAAGGTGACATCCACTTCATCTGCGCCATACATAATGGCTGCTTTCGTTTCGGCAACAGTGATTTCGATGTCGTCGTTCCCATGCGGGAAGTTCGTCACAGTGACCACGCGAATATTAGGTGTGCCTTGCAAGCGTAACTGTTTTTTGGCAACAGGAATGAACCTAGGGTATATGCATACCGCTGTCGTATTGCCTACCGCTGTTTTGGCGCTTTTGCATAGCTCGATGATTTTTTCATCTGTGTCATCATCGTTGAGCGTCGTCAGATCCATTAACTGAAGTGCACGGAGTGCGGCAGTTTTAATATTGCTCATAGGTATCTCCCGTTGAGTTACTTCTATTTAAATTCATATGCTTGTGCAGAGTTGGTGTTGTGCAATAAGTACCAGACAGATACCCAGCCCAAGGTTTGAAACATTCTGTTGAAGTGGAAAGTAGGGGGGATTATAGGAATGGAATCGAGACTATAATAGATACAGAAAACTGACTTTTATATATAACAGATTTAGTGCTGTGCTATATTCCAGCCAGTTGTTACTTAAAGGGCACATTCACGTTGGCCAAGTATGAAAAGCTCGTAGAGCAAATCCGTAATCAGATTCAAAATGACATTTGGGCTGTCGGTGACAAACTGCCTTCTCTTCGCAAGCAGACTGAAACGACAGGCATGAGCTTGATGACAGTGCTGCATGCTTATCAGGTGTTAGAGAGCCAAGGGTGGATAGTCTCACATGCAAGGTCTGGGTATTTTGTCGCCCCCAAAATTCGATACGCGAGTACAACAGAGTCAGATGTAACAGTTCAAACAACAGAAACTATTGATATCAATGATTTTATCTTTGATGTGCTGCAGGCCAGCCGTAAGCCACATATCATTGATTTTGGCTCTGTTTATCCCGATCCAACGCTGTACCCCCGACAACAAATAAACAAATCATTGATAGCTGCAGCGCGCACTATGCCAACTTCCAGTGCGTTGGATAACCGGCCTCCGGGAAATAAAGAACTACGACAACTTATTGCCAAGCGTTATGCAGCACAAGGGAACAGTGTGAGCCCGGATGAAATTGTGATCACTGCAGGTGCCCTTGAGGCACTAAATTTAAGTCTTCAAGCCGTTACCCAGCCTGGCGACTGGGTGATCGTGGAATCACCGACCTTCTACGGTGCATTACAATCCCTGCAAAGGCTGAATTTACGAGCGCTGTCAGTCAGAACCCACCCGCGAGAGGGGATTGATCTTGAATCGCTCGAGAAAGCATTACAGTCTCATCCCGTAAAAGCTTGCTGGTTAATGACCAATCACCAGAACCCTTTGGGCTTTACGTTAACAGAAGCGAAGAAGGAACGTTTGATTGAGTTGCTTTCACAATACAACGTCTTTTTGATTGAAGATGATGTTTACAATGAACTGTATTTTGGTGCTAACAAGCCACTTCCAGCCAAAGCATTTGATCAAAATGGCCTTGCGCTACATTGTTCGTCGTTTTCAAAAACGCTGGTTGCAGGTTTTCGGATCGGTTGGGTGGCAGCAGGAAAAATGGCCCTGCCGATTCAAAAACTGCAGATGATGAGTACTCTGTCAGCCAGTGCTCCAATACAACTGGCCCTCGCAAATTATTTATCTACCCGAAACTATGAAAACCACCTGCGCAAATTACGAAGGACATTGGAACAGCGCAAATTCGCCAATTGGCAGATGCTACGTGCTCACCTGCCAGCTAATGTCAGTGTCAACTATTCAGAAGGCGGGTATTTTTTATGGATTGAATTGCCGCAGCACCTCGATGCTATGGTGCTTTATCAACGTGCATTGAAAGACAATATCAGCCTTGCACCGGGTAAAATGTTTTCTGTTAGCGATCAGTTCAATCATTGTTTTCGCCTCAATGCATCGTTTGATTGTGCAGCGACAGAAGAGAGAGCAATAAAACGGTTATCCAAGCTAGTCCGAGCTATGTTGGATGAATAAAGCGCCTACAAGTAATGCAAGCAACGAATATCTCTAATCTGTCGATTCATCCAAAGACTAAGACTTCGCTAACTGAAGTTGCTCAAAGTACATTTGTTTAGCAAGTGACATCAGCTTTGGATCTGCCCCCATCTCCAGCGAGGCCAGTAGGCCGTTAAACACCAACTCAGCCCGGGTGGCCTTTTCTTTGGCTTGCTTGATGTCGTGGGCCAGAAGCAGTTCGGTGACCAAACGGATCCGCTCTTGTTTATACGAGACACACACATCGGCAATGCGCTCATCTTCGTTGCGATATTCGTTAAAGGCTTGCTGGTAGATACAGCCATTAAAATCACTGGCTTCAACAAGAGCTTCTAATGTCGTAAAGCGGGCCGTTAACTTCTCTTCCAACGACAAGTCAGGATCATCAAACAACTGAGTTAAATGGGAAAGTGTTTGCTCGCTGTAGAGTGCCAAAGCTTCGGCGATTAACGCTTCTTTGGAGCCAAAATGTCGGTAAATTGTTGCTTTGGACATGCCTGTTGCTGCAGTGATGGTATCCATGCTGGTACCGTGGTAGCTGTGCTTTACACATAGTGCCAGCGTGGCTTCAATCGCTCGGCGCTTCTTCTCTTTTTGACGGCTCATACCCTTCAATCCCCAATTCAGAAACCAAAAAAACGAAACTAATTAGTTTTATACCCTTGACAGCTTCAATAATCAATTCTAGATTTAAAAACAAAAAAACGAAACAGTTTAGTTTCGAAATCAACAAGACTCCGTCATAGAAGGAATACGACATGCTTAAGTCAATCGCGCTATCAACTTTACTCGTCGCTTCAATGTCAACTTCAGCCGTTGAGCTCAATATCACCGACTCAGCTTCAGGTATCCATGTCAAAGCGACAGGGCAAGCAGGGCCAGAAGCAGGGCTAACAGTCAATGTCACCAATGTCCCTCAGCTTAATGGCACTTCATTTACCACTGACGAGCGCGGGCGTGTGTTTATCCCGCTGTCATTGAATGCCAGTCGCTCGGTGAACATTGTCGCTTCGGATGATATGGACATGTCAGTGGCATCAACAACGGTATTCCATAGCCACTCGCGCTAAATACAGGTTATGCATTTCAACCAATCAAATAACACTCGATAAAGGCTGCCATTGGCGACCTGTTAAAGAAGGAATTCAACATGCTTAAATCAATTGCATTTTCAACACTACTAGTCGCTTCAATGTCAGCCTCAGCCGTTGAGCTAAATATCACCGATTCAGCTTCAGGTATCCATGTCAAAGCGATAGGGCAAGCAGGGCCAGAAGCAGGGCTAACAGTCAATGTCACCAATGTCCCTCAGCTTAATGGCACTTCATTTACCACTGACGAGCGCGGCCGTGTGTTTATCCCGCTGTCATTGAATGCCAGCCGCTCGGTCAACATTGTCGCTTCAGATGATATGGACATGTCAGTGGCATCAACAACGGTATTCCATAGCCGCTCGCGCTAAATACAGGTTATGCATTTAAACCCAAAGAGCCCCGCAACTAGTTAAGGTTGCAGGGCTCTTTGGTACCTGATAACTATTACTCGTAATCAGTTGCGTAAGTTTCTTCGTAAGTGTGCGAGTAAAGCTCAAATAGATTACCAAACGGGTCTTCCATGTAGATCATTTGTGCTTGCTTAGTCTCGTCTTCTGGGTGGTAACGCATGATATCCATGCGAGCTTTACCGCCAAGCTCTTCAATACGCGCGATGGTCTGTGGGAATTGCTCTTTAGCAACTTGCAGACAGAAGTGGAAGATACCTAAGCGAGAGAAATCGACTTCATGACGTTCCTTGCGCTCTTTCATTTCGAACAGTTCAACGCCGATACCATCAGACGTTACTAAGTGTGCGATGTTAAAGCCCTTGAAACCTTCACCGAAGACGGCAATACACATACGGCCGATTGCAGTTTCACGCTCTTCGATGACTTTGGTGTTATTCATTACAACGCGAAGGCCTAGCGCTTTAGTGTAGAACTCAACGGCTTTGTCCATATCGCCAACCATAATACCAACGTGATTCATCTTCATAACTTTCTCCAAATACTTTTTAATTTGTTTCGTGCTTCGTTTCGATGGAGAGAAGTATAGGGTGACAAGTTAATCAATAAAAATTATCAAAAATTATAATTTCAATAACATAAATTTATCTACAAGCTGTATTACCGACCAACACAACACGACAGTTACTTGTTAGATAATATTAAAACTGACTGTTAATTAAGGGGGAGCGAAGAATGGTTAACTCACTGACGCTATATAACAGCGAATTTTCGCCCTCACATTCTACCGTAGGAAATATGATTTTTATATCATCTTAAAGTGGTGCATTCCTTATCAGTTTGCTACGTTTATTTAACTACTAGTTGTATACCTGTTTAGGGTAATAGTATGTCAGCCGAAATATAACGCCAAACTTATCGTGAGATAAGGACGGAAAGCCACGGGTCTCGTATTTTAAGAGCATAGAAGTAGTTTATGAGACAGCCGGGTTGCGGCACATTGGATACCTCTAAACATGAAAAAACTTGCTTTGAGTACATTATCACTTGCATGTATATCAGTTACGTCCCCTGCTTTAGCGCTCTTCGATGACCCTTTATTTGGGGAGAAAAAACTTAGAGGCGAAATTGGCGATACTGGTGTATATGTTGAGTATGACCTTGACCAAGTAAATTATCGAAGCGGTAGCTCAAATAAAGCTTACATCAAACCCGAAGAATACAAAATTTCTGTAGATCCATTACTGAAATATAGTATTGGAGGAAAAGTTACCTGTGACAAATTCCGCGGTCCCGGATTAAAAGGTTTAGACCATTTTGATTATTCTGCTGGAGTTGATTGTCAATGGAAATCCCGACCGGGTAGTAACGCTGAAATAGTAGCGTTTAAGTTAACTCCAGCCAATGGTAATCAGGTACAGCCAAAATACTACCGTGGCCGAAACGGAATCAAGAACCTTAAAGGTGTTATCTACGATGCTGATCTTGATGGTAATGAATTACAAAGCTTTACAGTAACTTTGCCTATGGATATGTACGATTATCGTAACGGAAACTCCCATAAAGCGTTTATTTTGCCAACGAATCGTAAAGTAAACTTAGGAGACTTTAGTTCTTCTTTTGGGAGTTTGAGAAATTTCAAATGCAATTTCAATGGTCGTAACATCCGAGTAAATGCTGATCATGACACAGTCGGTCTATATGGTACAAAGAAAGTGGATTGTACTTATGAGTTGGACAGAAATGGGAAAGACCCACATTACCTCGGTACGGTAACTTTTAACTGACCGGAAGTAAGGGCGAGGGGTCTTCCTTGCCCTTACTTGTCTTCTGAGTCATTCCGTATCCCACAGTAACTATTCCTCGAAAACCACAACACATCTGGCCCCATCCTGCTTTAACGTGATTACTCAGCGGCAGATCGTGCCAATGGAATCGCAGTACGTTTCCTCATGCAAAGACTGATTTCATTTTTTGCCATAGGTGACCATCAATAGCGGATAACCCGAACGCTATTAATACCATGCCCAATATATGAATCATTTCCAGAGATTCATTCAGGAATAATGAGCCGAGCAGAACAGCAGAGACTGGTACAAGTAGTGTTACCAGCAGTACATTTGTTGCGCCTGCCAGTTCAAGAATTCTGAAATAAAGAACATACGCTATCGCTGTGGACGCAACTGCCAATCCTACTATAGCTATCCATGTGTTCATGCTTGTCTTGTCCACATCAATAGTGCCATCTACCAATATCGCGATAGGCAGTAATATGAGCGTTGAAGCCGTTACCTGTCCCGCTGCCGTGATAACAGGGTTTACCCCCAGTAATTTGAACCTACGCCCATATACTCCCGCAAATGCGTAGGATATGGCTGCGCCAACAATGGCAAGTTGCGCCAATAAATTACTTTCGTCACCTAACGCAGGTACGCCTATCATTACCGCTACACCCACGAAACCGAGAACAACGCCGATTAGCTTTAATGGTGTTGGCCGTTCATCAGGCAGCAGAATGCCTGCCACCACTACTGTAAATATTGGTGTTGCAGCATTTAGAATTGAGGCCAAGCCTGACGCAATCTGTGTTTGCCCCCAGACAATCAAAGCAAAGGGGATAACATTATTCAGTAACCCCATCCCCAAGAATGAAGCCCAGACTTTCAGGCTTTTGGGGGGACGCAAGCCAATCATCATAGCTATCCCCCATAGTGTAAATGCCGCAATTCCTACTCTAAGTGTCACTATGGTTAATGGAGGAAGGTCATTGACCGCTACGCCTACAAAAAAGAAAGAACCGCCCCATAAGATGGAGAGCAAAATGAGCATAGCCCATACTTTTGAGTTCATAGAGTGGTTTATGGTCGGTGTCATGGTCGGGACAATCAGTGTTATTCATCTTTAACTGCATACTAGCTACAGCGTTGACCTTAAAACATCCGAAAATTGCGCCACATTAAAAAACAGAGAGTGAATCTATAATCACCAATTAATCAGCAAGAATCGGATAGTATCAGCAAGCTTGGTGTGATGAGATAGTCATGCAACCCGTTAGAGAGTGAGCGCAGCTATGTCAAAGTCATCTGAAAATGAAATGAAAAATGCGGTAGCGCAGAGAGATAGCTCTTTCGACGGAAAGTTTTACTACGGCGTTATTACCACTGGCGTATTCTGTATGCCATCCTGTTCAACCAAAGCAGCAAATCCA
Source organism: Photobacterium sp. BZF1 (assembly GCF_014349205.1). Lineage (NCBI taxonomy): Bacteria > Pseudomonadati > Pseudomonadota > Gammaproteobacteria > Vibrionales > Vibrionaceae > Photobacterium > Photobacterium sp. BZF1. The sequence continues at coordinate 2,130 of NZ_JACSOF010000070.1, read as the reverse complement.
GAAAATCTAAGATTCTTCTTTGATATCGAATCCGCAATGCAAGCAGGATTTCGTCCTTGCAAGCGCTGCAATCCAGCAGGTCAGGATGCTCGAACCCTTAAGCTCATTGAAGTCGCTCGCTATCTAGAGCGTCATGCCGAAGATAAAATAACACTTACTCAATTAGGTGATATCGCGGGTCTTTCACCTTCCCGATTACAACGCATTTTTAAAGAAATGTTTGGTGTGTCCCCCAATCATTATCAAGATGCAGTACGCATGCGGAAGTTTAAACGTTCGTTAAAAGAGGGGGAGGGTGTGACCGATGCTATTTATTCATCAGGTTATGGTTCAATAAGCCGGGTATATGGTGAGGCCACCCGAAGTATAGGCATGACACCGAAAGCGTACAGGGCAGGAGGAAAAGGGGAAGTTATCCATTATGCCTGTCGAGAAACTGTACTTGGGTACATGTTAATGGCTGCGACAGATAAAGGGGTATGTTCAGTTCAGTTTGGTGACAGGAAAGCTTCTCTGCTAAGCCTGTTATCTGATGAATTTCCTAAAGCTCAATTTGAGCTTTCTGCGGCACAAGACGCACCAGAACTGGATAGTTGGATGCTGGCTTTAGATAGGCATATTAGTCAAGGCGCTCCTAGGCCCGAAGTACCACTTGATATCAGAGGTACAGCATTCCAAATCAAAGTATGGCAATTTCTCATAAGCATCAAAGAAGGCGACGTGATGAGTTATGGTGAAGTTGCAGAGCATATTGATAATCCGGAAGCAGTCCGCGCTGTAGGTACCGCTTGTGGCAAAAACCCAGTTGGTATTCTTATCCCCTGCCACCGAGTATTAAGAAGCGACGGTTCTTTAGGAGGGTACCGTTGGGGGTTAGAACGCAAACGAGCTTTGTTGGATATGGAAAGGGCAAAGCGTTAACGGTTATATTTCAACTCAGGTAGTCACTAGGGTAAATGACGTATTGAATACTCTCTTGCAGTTCCACCTTGTGCTGTTGGTGAGAGTGGTGTGCTCTAGGTGCGCAATGATGGCGCTGAAACAGGACAAAAAGTTAAAGCTTATGATGATTTTGATAGCGAAATTTGTAACTTTATGCTGAGTAACTCAAAACATTTTGGTAGAGCCACACAATGGCTTAAGGGGGCAGCCATTGTGCAGGCAGTATTGATATAAAAACTCACCAGTCGGTTAACGAGATTGATCTTTTCTGCGATATACACCAAAGCCAAATAGGCCTGCAGCAAAAATAGCCAGTGTAGATGGTTCCGGTACTTCCGCGAAAGCTAGGTTAATATCCCAATGATTCTTACCCCAGTATTTCCTGTGTTTTCTTTTATTCATATTACTTCTGGTATCATCATACCTTAGCCAGGCCGCTCCACCGAATAAGTCATTCTTATCATTTGCGTCAACACCAAATTGAAATGCATAGCCTTGATTGTTTTCTCCACCGAACAAACTAATGTCTGTGAAGCTACCTAAAGAGTTATCGCCACTATCAAAAAAATTAATTTCACTTTGGGTGATACTGTAAAAAAAGTCGACATCATTACTACCGACTGTTTGGGTTGTTTGGGGTAGGGCTGGATCATCACTTGCCCCTCCATTATCTTGCCCTCCTTTAACAGTACCTGTGTGGCCAAAACTACCAAATGAGAGATCAACTTCAGCTTTATCACCGATATCATTAAAAGCAGTAAACATTAATGATGCAGTCCAATTTGATGGGTCAATATCATCGTTGAAAAGTGTGAACGTACCATTAGCAATACTAAAGTATTGGCCACAACTACCACCACTGAATTTAAGTTTGTTAGTCCAGAGGCCATGTGGTGAGCTCCCACAGTTTGGTGCCCCCGTAGTTGCATCACTAACGTTGTATATTACTGTTGCATTTGCAGATCCGACTAAAGCTGTCAAACCAAGACCGATTAATAATGGATATGTCTTCATTACTTCCTCCTATGAGACTACATAAGATTAAGCATTAGCCATGCCAAAATTTAAGGTTATGATTTTAAATGATTATTTAATATGATGCTATATAACTGTAATGTTATAACAAATGCTTATTGTTAGTGATTTTATACATAAAAATAATTGAGGTATGTAATCTTATACTTATTC
>NZ_JACSOF010000069.1:0-32743 GCF_014349205.1 Photobacterium sp. BZF1 | reverse complement strand
GCCTACAGCGAAAGTCCGGGACGCGTAGTTTGGGGCTTTTTTCATTTCTGACGTCGGTGAATAGCGCAGTTTGTTAGCGCATCTCCACCACCACGCCATTAACTGCATGACGCTTGTTTACTTTGGCTCAGTTGCTTGATTGAAAAGCCTTTTTGCCTGAGCAATTCAGGTAGCCCTTCCTCTCCCAATAGATGCATCGCCCCAACGACTATCAGGAACTTTCCTTGCTGGTAGGTAGGATCCCCAATCAGTTTATCCGCCCAGTCGTGGTTGCGATCGACGATTAGGGCTGCATCGGTATCGTCGTCATACTGGCTTTCGTCAAACAGGGTATCAAGCTGTGCTTGGTCGCCGGCTTGCCATGCATCGATCAGGCAAGAAAGCTGGCCTGCCATTTCGTCCCATTCATTGACCGTGGCCATCAGTAGGTTTTTGCCATGATCGTCCAGTTGCTCCATCAAGCGCAGTTGCTTTTCGATGCTTTCAAGTTCGAGTATTGGTAATTGGCTGGCCTGGGCTCGTTTGAGTAGGGTGATATCTATCCCCCTGTCTGGGCTAAGGCCTGCTTGTTCAGCCATTTTCATCTGCAAGCTGATTGCAGCCAGCCAGGGTGGGGAGCTTAGCAGTGGTGAGGAAGATAAACCGGCGAGTTTGGCGGTCGCGGCTAAAGATTGTTTTTCAGTGTCTGTTAACACCTCGGCGGTGGTTGCGACGGTTGGGTTGAGCTGCGCCGAGCTTGGCTTGAGGATGTTGGCTTCAACCACAAGGGCATCGGCACTTTCCCAATGGGAAGTAAACGCCGTTGGCAGCGGGTAGAAACCGTCGTCGCCGGCATGGATGGAGCCGAGGATGATAAATTGGCGGTGGGCATCTTGGGCTTGCCAAACTAAAGGTTCGGCTACCAAGCTGGTCGTGATGAAGGGCAGCAGTAAGGCTGCCCGGGTGAAGAGTGCTTTGAGCATAATGATCCTGTGGGCTGAAATAACCAGATATCTAATTGTTATATCAGCTCACTATAGGATCGGATAGGGCTAAAGAGTTACTTTTTAGGCTGGAGCCAGAACCACCAGACAATAAAGGCAATGGCAAGGAACCCAATGATAGCGACCATATTAATTCTCCGTCTGTGGCTGTGAGTGGGACTTTACGGTTTGCCTTTCTTCACCGTCAGGCTTGAACAGCCTCAAGCGGTTAGCATTGCTGACCACGGTGATGGAAGACAGTGCCATGGCTGCCCCCGCGACAACCGGGCTGAGCAATGCGCCCGTAAACGGGAACAGGATACCGGCCGCGACAGGGATGCCTAAGGTGTTATAGACAAAGGCCCCAAACAGGTTTTGCTTCATATTGCGCAGGGTGGCTCTGGAAAGCTGCAGCGCATCAGGTACGCCATGAAGGGAGTGGCGGACCAGCGTCAGTTGGGCGCTTTCTATTGCTACATCGCTGCCGCTGCCCATCGCGATACCGATATCGGCCTGGGCCAGTGCGGGCGCATCATTGATGCCGTCTCCGACCATGGCCACTCGCTTGCCTTGGGCCTGGATTTTCTCCACTTCGCTAGCCTTGCCATCAGGCAACACACCTGCAATGACATGTTCGATACCCGCTTGCTTGGCGATGGCATTCGCTGTAGCTGGGACATCACCCGTCAACATGATCACATCCAGCCCCATGTTCTTCAGGCGCTTGATAGCGGCAACCGAATCATGGCGGATAGGGTCGCTAACGGCCAGTAAACCAGCCAGTAGGCCGTCGACGGCGACATAGATTGGGGTCGCACCTTGCTCGCTGGCACTGTCAGTGGCTTGCTGGGCTTGGTCAATATCAATCTGGTGTTGAGCCATCAGCTTCTGGTTGCCCAGCAGGACAGTGTGGCCCAACACTTCACCACTGATGCCATAGCCGGGTTGGGCTTGGAAGTTCTGTTGCGGCTCTAGGCTAAGGGCTTCGGCTTTGGCGGCGTTGACAATGGCTGTTGCCAGCGGGTGCTCGGAGCCTTGCTCGAGGCTAGCTGCCAAGGTCAGCAATTGGCCTTTGTTGAAGCTGTTGTAACAGTTGCTGCTGACAAGGGCAGGTTTACCTTCGGTAAGAGTGCCGGTTTTATCCAGCACAACAGTATCGACATCGGCTGCAATTTGCAGCGCTTCGGCGTTGCGGATCAGCACACCGTATTCAGCCGCACGACCAACCCCGACGGTGACCGACATTGGGGTGGCAAGGCCCAGTGCACAAGGGCATGCGATGATCAGCACTGTTGTTGCCGTTACCAGCATATACACCGATGAAGGATCCGGCCCGAAGTAGTACCAAATCATGGCGGTAACGATGGCGATGATCATGACGGCAGGCACAAAAATGGCTGAAATGGTATCGGCCAGCCGGGCCAAGGCCGGTTTGCTGCTTTGCGCTTGGCGTACTAAATCGATAATCCTTGCAAGCATGGTATCGCGGCCAATTTTCTCTGCCGTAAACAATAAGCTACCATGTTGGTTGATGGTACCTGCATGGAGGGTATCGCCTGTTTTCTTGTTGGCCGGGATCGGCTCTCCGGTCAGCATAGACTCATCGATATAGCTCTGGCCTTCGAGGATGGTGCCATCAACCGGGACTTTAGCGCCGGGATGGAGGCGCAGCACCATACCGGTACGGACATCAGCAAGCGGCACTTCGCGCTCTTCGCCATTGTCGACAATGATGGCAGTTTGAGGCTGTAAATCCATCAGCTGTTCTAGCGCTTTGGAGGTCCGGCTCCGGGCGCGGGCTTCAAGGGCGTGTCCCAACGTGATCAGGCCTAGGATCATTGCCGATGCCTCGAAGTAGACATGGCGGGCTTGCATCGGTAGCAAATCGGGCACGAGCACAACGAAAGTTGAATACAGCCATGCTGCGCCGGTACCCAGCGCGACAAGGGTGTCCATGGTTGCCCGGTGGTGTTTGAACGCTTTCCAGGCATTGACGAAGAAGTGCTTGCCGACGGTAGCCAACAAAACCAGGGTGATGATCCCGACCACACCCCAGCCGATTTGGTCAGCCCGGGACGCTATCATCATGCTGCCACCGAAAACGCCCCATGCCATCAATGGCCCACCGACAGCCAGCGCGATATAAGCATTCTTGATGTGTTGGCGGTATACCTTCTCATTCTGTGCCTGTTGGCGTTGGCGCCGGGTCAGTTCGTCTTCGGATAATTCAGCTTGGTACCCTGCGTCTTCAACCGCTTGGATGATCTCATTGCTTGGGGCATTACCGCTTACCAACGCCGTCCGCTCAGCCAAATTGACACTGGTGGATGAAACGCCGGGTACGCTGAGAATCGCTTTCTCGACTGAGCTGACGCAACTGGCACAGGTCATCCCTGATAAGATGAACTGCAGTGAGGTCGCTTCGTTATCCGACATTTCCCCCTTGTCGTGAGGTACATCAGCAGTGGCTTTGCCTGAAACGGTTTCAGCCTTGTCGCTAGTGGTGGTTTTGCTTGTAGGTGCGGCGCCAAACCCAACCGATTCAATCAAGCCGATAACCTCAGCCTGCGCCAGCGAGGTTTTAACGCTGGCATGGGTTTTGCCCACCGAGAAACTGTCGATATCGGCATGTTCTTTGAGTAAGGCTTCGACTTTGGCGACACATTTACCACAGCTTAGGCCGGACAAGGAGAGCTCATAGGTAGTCGGCGTCACTGCTGGTTGCTCTGTATGATCAGAAGGTACAGTGAAACCGAGAGATTCAATTAACTCAATTAATTTTGCTTCAGGTAGCGTACCCGTTGCCGTTAGCTCTGTTTTGCTGACATCAGAAGAGAAAATTTCAGGTTGGCTGTCCAGCGCTTCCTTGACCTTACGTACACACTTGCAGCATGACAGGCCTGCTAGTGGTAGCTGGTATTGATAACCTGCTTCATAGCCAAGCTGGGAAATGGCATCGATTGCTGCCAAAGGGGCAAAGGTGCCCTGCAGGTTAGCTTGCTCGGTATTGACGTCGACAGACTCGACGCCCGGTAATTCTGTGAGGGCCGCTTTGATTTTGTTCGCGCAGTTCATGCATCGTACTTTTCGTAGCGGTAGGGTTAACTCGACCATTTTGAAGCCTTACTGATAAGACAGTTTGATTCATTTAAGGTAATCATAAAGCTTCCATCAACTGGAAGGTCAATACATTTTGAATACCACCGAGAAAAGCAATAGAATGACGCTAACCTTCCATTAACTGTAAGGCTGAGTATGAATATCAGTGAAGTGTCCCAGCAGACTGGGCTGACGACTAAGACCATCCGGTTTTACGAAGACAAGGGCATTATTTCACCGCCGGGCAGGGCGGCGAACGGTTACCGCCAATACAGTGCCAAACATATCGATGAACTTCACCTGATCCGGCGTTCGCGCTTGGTGGGCTTTACCCTTGATGAAGGCCGTGAGTTGTTGGCATTTTCCCGTGATCCTCAACGACGTAGTGCCGATGTCAAAGCCAAGGCAGAGCAAAAGCTGGTGGAGATTGATGAGAAGATCAAAGAGCTGCTGGAAATGAAGCAAACCTTGGAAACTTTGACCAAGCAGTGCCCGGGCGATGAGGGGGCAAGTTGCCCGATCATTGAAGGGCTGTGTCGGCATGGATAATGCCCTCACAAGATAACCTTCCTCCCATGAAAAAAGGCAGGGATAACCCTGCCTTCTCAAGTTTGCCGATTAAACCCGTTCGCTTAGTAAAGCAGTGAGTATAGCTGGCGGCGGTATTTACTGGCGACAGCATTACCTTGGCCAAGTGCAGCCAGGATGTCCATCATGGTTTTCTTGGCGCCACCATCGGCAAAGTTCATGTCTTTTCGAAGCAGGCCGATAAGTAGTTCCAATGCCTCTTCCGCACGTTCAACTTGGCTGTATTGTACGGCAAGCTCAAAGGCAATTTCGTTGTTGCCAGGTTCCGCGGCCAGTTTCTCTTCTAACAGGCGGATTTCCGGCGAATCGCTGGCTTGTTGGTGTAGCTCTAGTTTTGCCATCAATCCTTTGTACTTGGCATCTTGATCTTGCATCGGAATGGTTGCAAGTAGGGTTTCTGCCTCATCGTATTGAGACGTTCCTAGCAGGCATTCGGCAAGAGCGAGGTTGATCACGCTGTTTTGGGTGAATTGGGTCGCCAACTCACGCAGTACCGGCAATGCTTCGTTATATTGTTGGTTGTCGACTTGCTCCAGTGCCGCTTTCAGCGCCAGTTCCTCTGGGCTTGGCAGGTGTTTGGCCAACATTTCCATCAGGCTTTGCTCGGTCTGCGGACCGGCTGCGCCATCAACCGGTTGGCCATTTTTGAATACGGCAACGGTTGGCAAGCTGCGAACGCCAAACTGGCCTGCGACCATTGGCTGGGCTTCACAGTTAAGGGTCGCCAGGGTGACTTGGCCTTGGTAGGACGCCGCCAGCTTTTCCAAGATTTGGTTGACTTCGGCCGTCTCAGGCATAGAAGGGGCCCAGAAACTGATCACCACTGGGGTTTGCATCGATTGCTCGATCACCTGTTGCAGATTCTGTTCGTTCAGTTCGATGGCTAGTTGGTCATACATGGGTTTATCTTCACTCCCTGGACTTTTGAAAAAGCGCGTAGGCCATAAATTTCTTCGTTGTGATAGTTATGGGGGGGAAGGCGAGGATTTTCAAGGTGAAACAGTGAGAAGGTGATGGTCGTGGCTAAATAGGGATACGCTGGCGCTGTCGAAACAAATAAAAATGGAGAGCCCGGCTCTCCATTTTTATTGAAACGTCAACAGCAATGCGAGTGTCACACACACGCAAAGGATATTTATTTGGCGTAATGTCATTGTCACACCTTTCTTTATTCTTTATCGGAACGGTTACAGGGAAATTAAAGGTCGGTAGGGAACAACCTCAATTTACACTACAAGCTTAACCGTGCTGTGTGACACAAATATGACATTTCTTGTTTTTTTTGGCGGAAACGCTGCTTCCGCCGGCCTATTCAGTGTTTTTTCAGGTTTGTTGGTCCCCAGTGGTGCTTTTTTGATCTCGGTTATTGGTAAGTGACTTATTTTGCTGTGTATTTATTGAGCGCCATTCGCCAGTGTTATGTTTGGGGCGATGGCTAATTCAGTTTATTAATCACTTTTGACCAACAGGGAATCGAGTAACCGGGTAGGCAAAATACGGCGCAGGAAACCAAAGATATAAGTGGGCTGTGTAACGTAGTATCTGGCCTTTGGCTCTGCGGTTCCCATAATGGCTTGTAATGGCTTCAACACCGCTTCCGGGCCTAGGGTGAATTTGCTTGACGGCGAGTCTTTACCTAATCGGTCTAGCGTATTTTGGTAACTGGTTTGGTGGCGTGAGTTGCCCTTATCAATATATTGCTCGAATTTTGCCTTGGCATTGGCCCTGAACTGGCTCTCAATCGGGCCGGGTTCGATCAAGCTGACCTTGATTGGGGTGTTGCTCAGTTCGAGGCGTAGAGTATCGGTATAGCCTTCTAGGGCAAATTTACTGGCGTTGTAGGCGCCACGGTACTTCATGGCAACTAGGCCCAGTACCGAGCTGTTCTGGACAATTTTACCGTTGCCTTGGGCCAGCATCACTGGGATAACCAATCGGGTTAGGTGGTGCCAGCCAAACAGGTTGCTTTCAAATTGCTGGCGTAGGGCTTGGGTTGGTAAGTCTTCCAGCGCGCCTGGTTGGCCGTAGGCGGCATTGTTGAACAAAACATCCAGAGTGCCTCCAGCGATTGCCAGCGCATCGGCAAACCCTTGCTCGATTGAGGTTTCGTTGTCCATGTCCATCAGCACACAGTGCAGGCCTTCGTCCTGTAGGCGCTTGACATCATCTTGTTGCCGGCAACTAGCGATAACCTTGTGGCCTTGCTGGTGCAGTGTTTTCGCACAGTAATAACCGATGCCGCTGCTGCAGCCGGTGATCAGGATTCGGAGCGGGTTTGTTGCCGTCATTGAGGGCATCCTTGTCAGTTGAATTAAAGGTGTGGGGCAAGCTCTTTGGCCATGAAATCTGCTATCCACGGCTGGGCATCAGGCTTGGGATGCAGGCCGTCATCCATCATCCATTCCTGCTTGAGGATAATGTGCTCGAGGAAAAAGGGCAGCAATGGGATCTCCAGTTGCTCACTGATATCTTGATACACTTTTGCGAACTGGTCGCTATAGCGCTTGCCGTAGTTTGGCGGTACAAATATCTGCATCAGCAGCGGGTAAGCACCTGCTTGCTCGATCTCAGTGATCATCTCACTGAGATTATTGCGTATAGTTGTAGGAGGAAATCCTCTGAGCCCGTCGTTGGCGCCCAACTCAATCAAGACGAAATCGGGTTGGTGTTGCTCGAGTAGGCGGGGAAGCCGAGCCATCCCATTGCCTGTGGTGTCGCCGGAGATACTGGCGTTGACCACAGTGACATCATGGCCATATTTTTCAAGCTCAGCATCCAGTAGGTTCGGCCAACTTTGTTCGGCCTGCATCTGGTAACCGGCACTGAGGCTATCGCCCAGTACCATCAGTTTGGCCGCGAGGGCGTGCTGAGTGAAAACAAGAAAAAAGATTACTGAAAGGAATCGCATCATGTCTACATCCGTGATTAAAGCTATATCAGTGTCCAAGCAGGTGACGACAGCATCATCGTCGCTCACCATTTTGCAGGATGTTTCGCTCGAGGTCGAGCAGGGCGAGGCAATTGCCTTGGTGGGAGTTTCAGGGGCGGGCAAGTCGACGCTGATGACCTTGCTGGCCGGACTTGATATCCCAAGCCAAGGTAGCATTGAGTTGCTAGGCAAGCCATTGGCTGCCATGGATGACGAGGCGCGGGCGGCACTGCGAAGTGACAGCATCGGCTTCGTATTCCAAAGCTTTTTGCTGATCCCGTCGTTGTCGGCTCTGGAGAACGTGATGTTACCTGCCATCATCAAGGGAGAGGAAGCCGATGAAGGGCGGGCACGCGAGCTGCTTGAAAAAGTCGGGTTAGACGGTAGGGAAGTTCACCTACCGGCACAGCTATCAGGGGGGGAGCAGCAACGTGTAGCTCTAGCTAGGGCATTTATGACCCGGCCCAAGGTGCTGTTTGCCGACGAGCCGACCGGTAACCTGGACCAGCATACTGCAGCCAATATCATCGAGCTGCTGTTTGCCCTCAACCGCGATCACGGCACTACCTTAGTACTGGTGACCCATGATCCCCAGCTAGCCCAGCGTTGTGACCGGACCTTGACACTTGAAAGTGGGAGTTTGGTAGCCGCATGACTGAAATGACAGAAATCCAATCCGATTCCCCGGCTACCAACCGTTCGATGCTGCTCAAGTGGAGCTGGCGCGAACTTTGGCATGGCCAGTTATGGCCGGTCGCCGTGGCCCTAACACTGATCATCGCCTGTGTGTTTGCCTTAGCGGCCCTGGTAGTGAGGGTTGAGAAGATCATGGTCGATCAGGGTCGATCCATGATTGCGGCCGATTTGGTCTTCCGCTCGGCCAACCCGGTTGAACAACCGACTGTGGACAAGGCGGAGCAGCTTGGGTTGGTCGTCTCCCAACAGGTACGCTTCGGGACCATGGCTTTCAGTGATGAAGCCATGCAGCTTGTCAGTGTCAAAAGCGTTGAGAGTGACTTCCCGCTAAGGGGGGAGCTTGAGCTGAAAAGCCCGTCCGGTATCCACCATCAGGTGCAGCCCGGTGAGTTATGGCTCGCGGAGCGGTTATTTGATCTGTTGAAGGTCCAACCCGGAGATGTCTTGGCTATTGGTGATGCCGAGCTCAAGGTTAGCGGGACAATCGTCCAGGAGCCGGAGCTGTCGTTCAATCCGTTCAGCCAAATGCCGGCCGTGCTCATTCATGCCGATGACCTGGATAACACCGGGGCAATCCAGCCGGGTAGCCGAGTCCAATACCGGGCTTACTTCACTGGTGCAGATAGCCAGCTCAAAGCATTGCAGCAGCAAGTCGAACTTGAGCCGGGACAGCGCTGGTTGAGTGAAACTTCACAAGGGCGAACGGGTGATGTGATTGAAAAAGCCCGCCAGTACCTGTCGTTGACGCTAATTTTGGTGATCTTGATGGCGACTGCCACCTTGGTGCTGACTTGTATGCATTATGCCTCGACCCGGACCGAGGTTGTGGCAATGATGAAAAGTTTGGGGGCGAGCAAGAACTGGTTGTGGCAATGGTTGGCCCGCCAGCTCGGTATGCTATTTGGTCTTGCACTGATCGCAGGGGTAGCGATTGGTGCTTTGTTGGAGTATTTGCTGCGGGTGCCTTTGGTGGATGTATTGCCCGATCCCTTGCCGGGGATTGGCTTTACGCCGCTGGTTGTAAGTGTACTCGTTGCCTTGCTGGTTGCGATCCCGGGCATGGGCATTCCGCTATTAAAGCTGGTGGATGCGCCTGCTATCTCGGTAATACAGCGAATGGATAGCTGGAAAACCAGCAACAAGGGGTATGCTCTGGCCCTATTGCCATTGGTGGCAGGGTTGCTGTGGCTGGGAAACAATGGGTTGATGTGGCTGACCTTGTTGGGATTAGCGGCAATCCTTGTCATTCTTGCCGTGGTGGGTGTCTCTATTGTCAGGGGGCTCAAGCGGGGCCGCTGGGGGCCAGCGATTACCTTGGCGCTGAGCCGGATCAACCGCAGCCCGATGGCGACCGGGGCCCAGTTGGCCGCCCTGACTAGCTCATTGATGCTGCTGACAGTGATTTGGCTGCTTCGCTCTGATCTGTTGGCTGACTGGCAACAAACCCTTCCGGCAGACGCACCGAATGTGTTTGCCTTGAATATCAGCCCAGAGCAGCAAGGGGAGTATCTCAACTATCTGGATCAGCAGAGTGTGATGCGATCCGATAGCTATCCGGTGATCCGTGGTCGGATAACCCATATCAATGATGAGGATTTGCTCGAGCGCTCCCTGCAGGGAGATAGGCAGGATCGCGATGAATCATTGCGTCGTGAGCTTAACCTTACCTGGCGTGATTCTATTCCTGTACATAACGAGGTGATAGCCGGGGAGTGGCAAGCAACCAATGGGGTATCGGTAGAATCCGGTATTGCCGAACGTTTGGGGATTGGCTTGGGGGATACCCTCGCTTTCAATGTCAACAGCCAGCCGTTCAGTGCTAGGGTCACGAGTATCCGCGATGTTGAATGGCGCAATATGCGGCCAAACTTCTATTTTATATTCACCCCCGATGTGGTGGCCGAGTTGCCAGCGACTTGGTTGGTGAGTTTCCGTATTGAAGCCGACCAGCAGGATGTTATTAACCAGCTTGGCCGAGACTACCCAACTGTTACTTTGATGGACTTGCGCACTATGGCAACCCGTATCCAGGGCATCATGCAGCAGGTCTCTTTGTCCCTGTCGGTGCTGGCCGGTTTAGGTGTGGTCAGTGGCCTGTTGCTGGTGATGACCTTACTGCGCCTGAGCTTGGCCCAGCGCCGGGACGAAATCCGTTTATACCGGACATTGGGTGCCAGCCGCAAAAGAGTCTCGGCTACGGTGTGGGGCGAATATGGCATTATGGCCTTGCTGGCAGGTGTGATGGCGGCGGCCGGTGCTGAAGCTGTCGTTGCGGCTTTGGTCAAATGGGGCTTTGAACTGCCGGTAAGCTGGCACCCGGGAATGTGGCTGGTTGTGCCGATGCTGTCGTTGTTGCTGGTGGTTGTGATTATCCGCTCGATGATCAATAGCTTGTTGCAACCGGTGCGGGGCTAGGTAAAACGGTATCCAGTTATTGTGGTTTTTGAAGGCTTCCCGGTTACGCTTACCGGGGAGCCTTTTTTGTAGAATTTGGTCTGTATTCACAAGGGCGGTGATGGAAGGTCAGCCGGAAACAAGATCACCTTGAAGTATTATCACTTTGAAAAACTATCACCTGGAAACAATGTCACCCAGTGCCACCTCAATGGTTGTGTATTGAAAGCCATAGCCGAGATCTTCGAGCTTCTTCGGTATAGCCCGTTGGCCTTCAAGTAACAACGAGGCCGCTTCGCCAAGGGCCAGCTTGAGCACGAAAGCCGGGGTGAAAAAAAGGTGGGGGCGTCGCAGCGCTTTGGCTAACGCTTGGCTAAATAGCTTATTGGTGACGGGTTCTGGCGCAGTGAGGTTGAAAGCGCCCTTTGCCGTTGGCGTTTCCAGTAGGAACACTATGGCATCGACCATATCTTGAAGGTGGATCCAAGGCGTATATTGCGAGCCATTGCCAATCGGCCCGCCGAGGCCAAGTTGGTAGGGGGGAAGCATTTTTGCCAGGGCACCACCATGTTTCCCCAGCACAATACCGGTCCGGAGCAGGCAGACCCGGGTTTGCTCGCTCTCTGCACCGAGCGCAATCTCTTCCCAACGTTGGCAGACGTGGTGGGCAAAATCTTCGTGGTTGACATGATCACTGATGGCAAATGACTCGTCGATGACGGTGTCTTTCTGGTCGCCATAAATCCCTACTGCCGATCCGCTGATGAAGGTATGGGGCGGTTGACTGCCAGCTTGGATTTTTGCAGCTAACTGCTCTGTCAGGCCCCAGCGGCTATGGCAGATTTTCTTCTTTTGTTGCGGGCTCCAGCGTTTGTTGATGATCGGCTCACCGGCGAGGTTGATGACCGCATCAAAGTCATCAAGGTTATCGAATGGGTCAAGGGAGTCGACGGTGTTAATCTTACCGCCTAGGTTTTGACTCGCTTTGGCCGGGTCACGGCTCAACACGGTGATATCATGTTGCTTGAGCGCATTGATCAAGGCCGAGCCGATAAACCCGGTTCCGCCGGTCACTAATATCTTCATACTTCTCCTTTTAGGCAATGCCTTTGCCCATATTGGTATGGCTCTCGGCATAAGTATAGCTAAACCAAAGGCTTGGTATCGCTAACTATCTTCTTTATGCCATCTTGTTATGTGGGCTAGCTCTCGTGTTGGCACATAAAAGCTGTGTCTATATCCGTTTGGGGAGTACCTTGAAGGTATACCCTTTTTTGATTACCGGGCGACAGCCAGGAGGTGGAATGTCGTTTGTACTCGCCCTGCTGAAATCCCTGCTTTCCAGTCTACGTGACTTATTGCCGATCATCTTAGTGATAGGCTTTTTCCAATTAGTGGTTCTGCAGCAACCAATGCCCCAGCTCGGCCCGATTCTGGTTGGCCTAGCCTTTGTTGTGATAGGTCTGACCCTGTTTGTATTCGGGCTGGAAATGGGATTGTTTCCAATCGGCGAGTCAATGGCACGCTCCTTTGCCAGTAAAGGAAGCGTATGGTGGCTACTGTGTTTCGCGTTCTGCCTAGGGTTTGGTACCACAATTGCCGAGCCTGCGCTTACTGCAGTGTCAGCAGAAGCCGCTAAGGTTGCTGCTAGAGGGGGGCTGATAGCGACAGATGCCAAAAGCCAACTGGACTATGCGACAGGATTGCGTTTGACGGTGGCTCTGTCGGTCGGTATTGCCATTATGCTCGGGGTGATACGTATTTTGAAAGGCTGGCCAATCCACTGGATGATCATCGGAGGCTACTTGCTCGTGATGATCATGACCTGGTTTGCCCCTCCAGCCATTGTCGGGATTGCCTATGACTCCGGTGGGGTGACGACATCGACCATTACCGTCCCGCTGGTGGCGGCGCTAGGGGTTGGGCTAGCCTCGTCGATAAAAGGCCGTAACCCGATAGTTGATGGTTTTGGCTTGATCGCTTTTGCCTCGCTGACACCGATGATATTTGTAATGGCCTACGGCATGCTGGTGCACTAGGAGGATTGGGATGACAGAGCTCAATGGGATTATTCCCCACTTTTTCTCCACTTTGCTGATGACAGTGCGAGATGTCATACCGATTGCCATTATTATTTTCGGTTTCCAGCTTGTCGTGTTGCGCCGCCCGGTCACCAACTGGCCTAGGGTCGCGCTAGGGTTCGTTTATGTCGTCATCGGCCTGTCATTTTTCCTGCTTGGCCTCGAACTGGCGCTATTCCCTCTAGGGGAGTCTATGGCAGCCCAACTGACAGCCATGGATTTCTTGTTCGATAGTGGGGAAGGGATCCCGGATGTTATTCCCTGGACCCAGTATTACTGGGTATACATTTTTGCCGCGGCCATCGGTTTTAGTACGACTATCGCTGAGCCTTCTTTGATTGCTGTGGCCATAAAAGCGAATCAGGTTTCGGGCGATACTATAAGTGTTAACGGCCTGCGTATCGCTGTTGCGCTCGGGGTCGCGGTGGGCATTGCCCTCGGCAGTTACCGGATTGTCGCCGGAGACCCGCTTCATTATTACATCTTGGCGGGGTACTGCGTGGTGGTGGTACAGACCTACTTTGCACCGAAGATGATTGTCCCCTTGGCCTATGACTCCGGCGGGGTAACAACATCGACGGTGACGGTACCTATAGTCACGGCATTAGGGCTGGGGTTGGCCTCCACTGTGCCGGGAAGAAACCCGATGCTCGATGGGTTTGGGCTCATTGCGTTTGCCAGCCTGTTTCCGATGATCACAGTGATGGCTTATGCCCAACTGTCGGCAAGACAGGCTAAGAGGAGAGAAGGAAATGCGATTTAAGTTGTTATTGGCCTTTGTAGAAGATGCGAAAACCGATGCCGTGTTGGATGCTGCGCGCAAAGCCGGGGCGACAGGGGCAACGGTGATCAACAATGCCCGCGGCGAAGGTTTGTACCAGAAAAAAACCTTTTTTGGCCTTGGGCTCGATGTCCAGCGGGATGTGATCTTGTTTGTGGTCGAGGAGCATCTGGCCAGGACGATTCTGGAAACCATCGAGCGGGTCGGGGATTTTGACTCTTCCTCTGGGCAAGGTATTGCTGTCCAGCTCGATGTCGAAGATGCGGTGGGGGTGGCCCACCAGGTTGAAACATTAACCAAAGTTGTTGAGGCGAAGCTATGAGTGATGACACCTTGGTCCGGGTACGGGATGTGATGATGGACACCTACGCGACGGTTGAAGGACTGACAACAGTGGCAGAGGCGATTCGTATTGCTAAACGAAAGCAAGTCAAAGCGTTGATCGTCAATAAGCGCAATGAAGACGATGAGTACGGGATTGTGCTAATGAACGATATTGCCAAAAAGGTGTTGGCGCTGGATCGTTCCCCCGAGCGGACCAATATCTATGAAATCATGACCAAGCCAGCTTTGTCGGTCAGTGCCACCATGGATGTCCGCTACTGTGCCCGCTTGTTTGAGCGTTTTGGTATCAGCCGCGCACCGGTCATCGAGAGTGGCCATATTATCGGTATGGTGAGCTATAACAACATCGTATTGAACGGCATGCTGCGGGAAGAATCGTAACGGTTAGTGCAATGGCATTGTCATAGGCTTAGGTGTAGGATCACAGGCATCCTGTACCAAAGAAAGATCTCCTGACATGAAATTGTTTTTTGCTTCTGATATCCACGGCTGTGCCGACAGCACCCGCCGTACTCTGGCAAAGTTCGAGCAGAGTGGTGCTGACCACCTGATCCTACTTGGCGACGTACTCAATCACGGTCCACGTAACGCACTACCTGCGGGCTACGCACCGATTGATGTGGCTGAGCAGTTGAACCAGCATGCCGAGAAGATCACCGCAGTACGTGGTAACTGCGACAGTGATGTTGATCAGATGCTGTTGGAATTCCCGATGATGGCAGACTACAACTTGGTACTGCTGCCAAATGGCCGCCGCCTGTTTCTGACCCACGGCCACCTTTACAACGCTGACAAGCACCCGCGCCTACGTGATGGTGACGTAGTGGTGTCAGGCCATACCCACCTTCCTGTTGCTGAAAAGAAAGGTGCCCTTTATGTCTATAATCCAGGTTCGGTGACGATTCCTCGTGGTGAGTATCAGGCCAGCTATGGCCTACTGGAAGACAATACGCTCAAGGTGCTCTCTTTTGATGATGAGATCATCTGCCAGGTTGAACTGGCGTAATTGAAAAATAATTCATCAAGTATCGAGAAGGCGGCTATTTAGCCGCCTTTTTTGATCTCGGTATATCTTGTTTGCAGCCTTAAGGCTGTGCATAAGATTCCACTGCTATGCACATGTGGGTATAAATGTAGTTGCAATGTGACGGCATGTTAGCGCGATTTGAATCTTTGGCGTACGGATTTGTTGCTCGATGTTTACAATATTTGTTGATTCGAAATATCCGAGCAATTCGTTCGTATATCTCGAATTATTGTTTTGGCGAACCCTTGAATATTTGTGTGATAAAAGTCACTATCCTCGCCTCCTTATTTTTGTGTATTTCAAGATGTGTCAGGTGCCAAACAATATGTGTCAGAATCAGTTTGATTCGTTATTACCGCCACAAATGGCGGAGAAAGCGGCCGAGGTAGGTGTAAGCAAGGCCACCAAAGATCCGATGAAGTCGTTGCTACTGGCGATCACCGCTGGGATGCATATTGGTATTGCGTTTGTGTTCTATACCACAGTTACTACTGGTGCCGGTGACATGCCGTGGGGGATGTCGCGTTTTATCGGTGGTTTGGCATTTAGCCTAGGCCTGATCCTGGTAGTAATCACCGGTGGCGAGCTGTTTACCAGTTCTGTGTTGACGCTTGTTGCCCGTGCAAGTGGAAAGATCAGCTGGAAGAGCCTGTGGCTCAACTGGGGCGTGGTGTATATCGGTAACCTTCTTGGTGCCCTGATGCTTGTTGCGATCATGCTGATGACCAAGCAGTACATGTCTGGCAGCGGTGCGGTCGGTATCAATGCGATGCAAATTGCCCAGCATAAGCTGCACCATGACTTCATGCAGGCCGTTGCCTTGGGCGTAATGTGTAATGTGCTGGTGTGTGTGGCGGTATGGATGACCTTCAGCGGCCGTACCCTGACAGATAAGATCCTGGTGATGATCCTACCGGTAGCGATGTTCGTTTCATCGGGCTTCGAGCACTGTATTGCCAACATGTTCCAGGTACCGATGGCTATTGGTATCAAGCACCTGGCCACTCCTGAATTTTGGCAGATGTCGGGCATGAACCCGGCGGATTTTGCCGACTTGACCCTTAGCAATTTTGTTATCAATAACCTGATCCCGGTGACACTGGGGAACATCATCGGTGGTGGTGTGTTTGTCGGTATGGGTTATTGGATTATCTACTTACGCAACAAGTAAGTGGGGAGTACCGTGTTCTACGTTTACTAGCTTGGTATTGAGTTAGTTTTTTATTTCTTGTGTTGATTCGAGTCTGACATGTTGGCCGCTACGGATGTAGCGGCCTTTTTTTATTTCGGGGTTGGCTTAGTTCACCATCATAGAGATGAAATAACCAATAATCGTTGCCGAACCCACACCAATAAAGCCTGGGATCATGAAGCTGTGGTTCAATACGTATTTACCGATTGCCGTAGTGCCCGAGCGGTCGAAGCTGATAGCAGCGAGATCACTTGGGTAGAACGGGAAGAAGAAGTAAGCGTAACACGCCGGTAGCACACCAATCAGTACTGCAGGGTCGATACCAAGGGCAAAACCAAGTGGCATCATAATAGTCAGCACGGCTGCCTGGCTCTTCAGGAACACAGACACGAAGAACATCGCAAAGGCAAAGGTCCATGGGTAAACGTTCACCATGCCGCTTACCAAGCCAACGAGGTACTCTTTATGGTGGCCGATAATCGTGTCACTGAACCATGCGATACCGAAGATGGTGATCACCGCGCTCATACCGGCAATAAATACGTTGCTGTTAACAATACGCTTAGGTGAAATCTTAGTGGTTAGCAGGATAACCGCACCGACCGATAGCATCATGAACTGGATAGCAACCGACATACCAACACCTTGCGGCAGTACCTGCTTGCTGAACAGGGCGATACCGACAACGGCAAGGATACCGAGCAAGAACACAGTAAGGCCCTTCTTCGCGGTACGCTCGTGCTCTGCTTCCTCTTCGGCAGAACCTTCCTGATCAGGATCAACCAGGCTGCTGCGGAACTCTTCGTCTTCAAGGCGTGCTTGGAATTCTGGATCTTTATCCAAGTCCTTACCGCGCTTCAAGCTCCATAGACAGGCAATCAACAGGCCGCCGAAGGTGGCTGGAATGGTAACCATCAAAACGTTGATGAGGTTGATATCGAGGTTGTTGTCCATCGCAGTTGCCATTACAACGGCAGCCGCCGCAGCGATTGGGCTGGCAGTAATACCCATTTGCGAAGCAACGGTGGCCATTGCCATCGGACGCTCAGGGCGGATACCTTTTTTATAGGCGACGTCATAGATAACAGGCAGTAGCGGGTAGACCGAGTGGCCGGTACCAACCAGTACTGTTAGTGAGTAAGTACAAATCGGGCCAAGGAATACCACATGCTCCGGGTGTTTACGAAGCAGGCGCTCGGCAAATTTAACCAGTAGCTTCAAGCCACCGGTGGCCTCAAGGGTGGCAGAGGCGGCAACCACTGCGAGGATGATAAGCATAACGCCGACAGGCGGTTGGCCCGGGGCGATGCCAAAAACAAATGTCATTACAGAGACGCCAAGGCCCCCGAGTAGACCAAAGGCGATACCGCCGTGGCGTATACCGATCAAAATGACAGCTAGCAGTAATAACAGGTGTATCCAGAACATTATTCCATTATCCTTGTTTCATATAAGTCAAAAACCGCTCGAACTTCTGCACTAAGTTCTTAACCTGGGTTTATAAACCATCAACTACGCCAAAAGTGGTATACAAGTTCCGAAAAAACATTCCGTTAACGAATAATCATACTCTTTATGTGGGTATTGTGAATTCGGTCACTATATGATGTCAGTTGCGTGAAAAAAGAAGGAATAAATATTCAGCGGGATATATAAGAAATTGATTTTATATGGGTAAAAAAATGCCCCGCAGTGCGGGGCATTGAAAGATTATGCAAGTAACTCAATATTACTTGTTAGCGTCATCAGCTTGTTTAGCCTGGATCGCAGTAAGAGCTACGGTGTAAACGATGTCGTCTACTAGTGCGCCGCGAGACAGGTCGTTAACTGGCTTACGCATGCCCTGAAGCATTGGACCGATAGAGACTAGGTCTGCAGAACGCTGTACCGCTTTGTAAGTCGTGTTACCAGTGTTTAGGTCTGGGAATACGAATACAGTTGCTTTACCTGCTACAGGCGAGTTAGGCGCCTTAGAAGCAGCAACGTTTTCCATGATCGCAGCATCGTACTGAAGAGGACCGTCGATCACTAGATCAGGACGCTTCTCTTGAGCAAGCTTGGTTGCTTCACGTACTTTCTCAACGTCTGCACCCTTACCAGAAGTACCGGTAGAGTAAGAGATCATTGCCACGCGAGGTTCGATGCCGAATGCTTTTGCAGAGTCAGCAGACTGGATAGCGATTTCTGCTAGCTGCTCAGCTGTTGGATCTGGGTTGATCGCACAGTCACCGTATACCAGTACCTGGTCAGGCAGTAGCATGAAGAATACAGAAGATACGATAGACGCATCTGGTGCAGTCTTGATGATCTGGAATGGAGGAACGATTGTGTTCGCAGTGGTGTGAACCGCACCAGAAACCAGGCCGTCAACTTCGTCGTTTTCTAGCATCATTGTGCCAAGGAAAACAGAATCCTGAAGTTTTTCACGAGCCACAACGTCAGTCATGCCTTTAGCGCCACGAAGCTCTACAAGGCGAGCAACGTAGTTTTCACGTACTTCATCAGAGTTGATGATAGTTACGCCAGCACCTAGGGTCACGCCCTGCTGCTCAGCAACACGCTTGATCTCTTCTGGGTTACCAAGAAGCACACATTCAGCGATGCCGCGCTCAGCACAGATAGCTGCTGCTTTAACAGTACGTGGTTCGTCGCCTTCTGGCAGAACGATACGCTTAGCCGCTTTACGAGCAAGTTCAGTTAGCTCGTAACGGAATGCTGGTGGGCTTAGACGACGCTCTTTAGCTGAACCTTCAGTTAGAGATTCAATCCACTGGCCATCAATGTGGCTTGCCATGTATTCGTTAACTAGCTCAACACGCTCTTTATCGTCAGCTGGTACTTCTAGGCTGAAGCTCTGAAGGTTCAGAGATGTCTGCCAAGTGTTACCCATCGCAGTCATAACAGGTAGGCCTGTTTCGAATGCGCGCTCACAAAGGTCCATAACTGGCTTAGGTAGCTCGTAGCCGCCTGTAAGCAGTAGGGCACCGATTTCAACGCCGTTCATTGCTGCAAGACATGCTGCAACGATAACGTCTGGGCGGTCTGCAGAAGTTACTAGCAGAGAGCCTGGGCGGAAGTGCTCAACCATGTGCGGGATAGAACGTGCACAGAAAGTGATGCTCTTAATACGGCGAGTTGCGATATCACCTTCGTTGATGATTTCAGCGTTCAGGTGCTTGGCGATGTCAGTTGAACGAGTCGCGATCAGCTCAGCGCTCCAAGGTGCACAGCCTAGTACACGGATTGGGCTTGAGTTGAATACCTGCATAACTTCAACGTTTGAAGGTACAGTGGCTTCAGCGTCGTCGAAGATTTCTGATAGGTCAGGGCGAGTACGGCCTTCTGCGTCAACAGGAGCGTTAAGCTTGTTAACGATAACACCAGCGATTTGCTTGTTCTTGATACCGCCGAAGTTAGAACATGCTACTTCGATGCGTTCTTTAAGCTGAGAAGGGTTATCTGTACCAGAAGCAACAACGAATACGATTTCCGCACCTAGAGTTTTGGCAATCTCATAGTTGATCTGGTTAGCAAATGGGTGCTTGCGAGTTGGAACAAGACCTTCGATTAGTGCAACTTCAGAATCAGCGGTTGACTCTTTGAAGCGTGCTACGATGTCTTCTAGCAGCACGTCGCTCTTATCGTTACGGATAAGCTCTTCTGCACAAGCCATTGAGAAAGGTTCAGCCACTTTCATATCGCTGTTAGCAGCAATGATGTTAGTTGTTAGATCTGGCTGATCACCACCGTGGCGTGGCTGAGCGATAGGCTTGAAGAAAGAAACGCGAACACCTTTGCGCTCCATTGCACGAAGCACACCTAGGCTTACGCTAGTAAGACCAACTCCGGCACCAACCGGAACAAGCATAATAGTACGGGACACTATGGATTCCTCAACTATTGAAATACGACAGCGCTGTGCAATAACGATGGGTGAACCGGTATTGGACAGCACCACAAAAAAGCATGACTTAAGGTCATAAGCCATGAAAAAACGGCCGGCCTAGGCCAGCCGTTGAAATCAGTATCGACCGATTAGATTTCAGCTAGACGAGCTGTATCTTCAGCGATAACTAGTTCTTCGTTAGTTGAAACAACCATTGCAGGAACACGGCTGTTTTCAGTAGTGATCACACCTTCGCCGCCGAAACGTGCTTTAAGGTTAGCTTCACCGTCAACTTCAACACCTAGGATAGCAAGGCGGTTTAGAACCATCTCACGGATAGGTGCAGAGTTTTCACCGATACCGCCAGTGAAAGTGATTGCGTCTAGGCGACCTTCTAGAGAAGCCGTGTAACCAGCAACGTACTTAGCTAGACGGTGGCAGAACACGTCCATTGCACGTGTTGCTTCTTCTTTCTCGCCGTAGTTGTCTTCAACGAAACGACAGTCAGAAGTCACTTCAGTCAGACCCATTAGGCCAGACTCTTTAGTTAGCATGTTGTTGATTTTCTCAACAGAGTAGCCAAGGTTGTCGTGCATGTGGAAGATGATAGCTGGGTCAATGTCACCACAACGCGTACCCATTACTAGACCTTCAAGAGGAGTTAGACCCATAGAAGTATCTACAGACTGACCGTTCTTGATTGCACAAACTGAAGCACCGTTACCTAGGTGGCAGTTGATGATGTTTAGCTCTTCTTCTTTCTTACCTAGCAGCTTCGCAGTTTCGCGAGTGATGAATAGGTGAGAAGTACCGTGCATACCGTAGCGACGGATACCGTGCTCTTTGTATAGGTTGTACGGTAGAGCGTATAGGTACGCTTCTTCAGGCATAGTCTGGTGGAACGCAGTGTCGAATACAGCAACGTTCTTAAGCGCTGGGAAAGACTTCTGAGCCGCTTTGATACCGATGATGTGAGCAGGGTTGTGAAGAGGTGCTAGAGTTGCACAGTCTTCGATACCTTTAAGTACGTCACCGCAGATCAGTGCTGACTTAGTGAACTGCTCGCCGCCGTGTACTACACGGTGACCGATAGCTTTTAGGTTTTCAGCTAGTTCTGGCTTAGACGCAAGAATTGTGTCTACCATGAACGCTAGTGCTTCTTCGTGAGCAGCGCCGTCGCCTAGTTGAGCTTCGTGCTTACCGTCAAGTTTCCACTTGATACGTGCTTCTGGAAGGTGCAGACATTCTGCAAGACCTGTCAGGTGCTCTTCACCTGATACCGCGTCAACAACAGCGAACTTTAGAGAAGAACTACCGCAGTTAAGAACTAAAACCAGCTTAGACATGAGTGACTACCTATAATCTGTCTGAAAGTTGATATTCAACTGAAATAAAAATTACCCATAGAATAGACGACTTTTCGACAAGCCGGTCTAGTCAGGGTCAAAATCGTGCTACATCCGTATTAAATTAGAATCGTGTTACCCAGATTCTGGGCCATCCTTGGAAGCGCCTTCAGTTGCCAGAACGATGATTACAGGCAACAATAAATGTAGGCGTGCATAGGATAGCGATTGTGGTGCAATATAACAAAAGTATTTTTAGAAAAAATTAATTTGAATCAAGTTTGTTATCGCTGGTTTTGAATTTTTACTGATTTTTTTTAAGTTTGGTGGTTTATGAGTCAACAACATTCTATTTGGCAAGCTTTCCGTCATGGCCAGGATTACATGGCTACGTGGCCAATGCGTAAAGAGTTGGCCATCCTGTTTCCCGAGCAGCGCTACATAAAAGCGACACGTTTTGCAATGCGAGTGATGCCAGCGGTAGCGGTTATCAGCGTTCTGAGCCAGATGGCCTTTGATAACTATGATGCCCTGCCACAAGCTATCACCATTGCTTTATTTGCCCTGAGTATGCCTTTGCAGGGGCTGTGGTGGCTTGGCAAGCGGAGCCGAACCGACCTGCCGCCGTCACTGGCGAGCTGGTACCGTGAGATCCATGACAAGATCGTTAGTGAAGGGTATACGTTGCAGCCGCTGAAAAGCCGCCCGCGCTATAAAGAGTTGGCTCAGGTATTAAACCGTGCCTTCAAGCAACTGGACAAATCCTCGCTGGAGCGTTGGTTCTAGTCTTTTTGTAACGGCATATTAAACACGAGCGCCACCGCCCGTGTTTTTTTATTGTGGGTAATGTTAGCTATACTTTCTTGTCTGATTTACTCGACAAAAAGCGCCAGAGAAAGAGAGCGGAGATAGCTCTCTATTTCAGCATCACTCCTTGCTGGCATGCCGTACATCAACCACTGCTCGCATATACCTGTTAGCAAGCTTTCGAAAATCGTGGCAGCAACCTGAGGCGTCAGGTGGTTGTGAAGCCACCCTGAGTCATGCAAGCATTCCATCGCAGCGAGTAACTGGGCGCGATCCTCTTGTGATTGTTCCACGAAGTTCGTCCTTAAACTCTCATCGGCAAAACACTGGAATGAGAGCTGCATGATCATTTTCATCTCTGGGTTATCGTGCATCTCTACCAAAAGAACCTGTCCAATGTTGAGCATCCCTTTTTTAAGCTCTATACCGTCAAGGTGCTGCGTGGTGTGGATTGCCTGCTGCAACTCTGGAGACTGGGCTTTCCAAAGCGCATCCAACAAATCGGCCTTGTCTTTAAAATGCCAGTAAATCGCCCCCCGGGTCAGCCCAGCTGTGGTAGCAATATTGGCGAGGGTGGTCTTTGCCAGGCCTTTTTCGCTAAATACCTTCATTGCGGTATCTAGTATCAGCCGTCGGGTTTGTTCTGCTTCTTCTTTACTTTTTCTTGCCATTTGTTTTATCCGAGATTCGGGAGTACGCCGGCACTCCCGATCTTCTATTAGGCATGTTGAGCCAAAGGGCTCGGTAATGGTTTGGTCAAAAGGATATACAACGCGGGGATTATTACAACGGCAATGATTGTCGATGCCACCAAGCCATAGATAATCGCCATACAAAGCGGATACCATTGCGGATCGCTGTACGCCAACGGCAGTAAGCTGAGGATAGTTGTCAGACTGGTGCTTAGGATCGGTCTCAAACGCTCTGCGGCGCCATAAGCGGCGGCTTGGGCAACCGTTTCACCCTGCTTGAGGTGGCGGTTCATGGTATCAACCAGCACGATACCGTTATTTACGGCGATACCGGCCAGCGAGACAATCCCAATCAACCCTGAGAATGACATGGCGGTACCTGACAGGAAGTAGCCGAAGAAAGTCCCCATCAAGGCCAGCGGGACAATCAGCAGGATAATGGCGGGCTGGGCAAAGGAGTTGAACATCAAGGTCAGCAGCACAAAAATCGAGAACATCGCCAGAATGAAGGCCGTGCCCATTGCGCTGTAACTCTCATCGGCTTTTGCCATTTCGCCACCCAACTGGTAGTAGTAACCAGTTGGCCACTGGGCTTGTAATTGCTCCAACTGCGGAAGCAGGGCAGTGATCACTTCACCGGCAGTACGCCCTTCGGTTCGAGAGCTGACCGTCACGGCACGCTGGCCCTCTTTATGAACAAAAACGCGCGGCGTTTCGACAATTTGGTAATCAACCAGATCGGTCAATGGTATGGCCCGCCCGTCCTGGCTGATGATATGCAGCAGTTGCATTTCTGACAGGTGACGGGGCCCACCTAGGCTCTCGCCGCGGCTTGGCCACAATACGCTAAGGCGTATCTTGGCATCATCGTCAATGCCTTCAATTTTGAAATGCCCGATTTCGTCCTGCTCCATCGCGACCCGGATCTGCTGGGAAACTTCTGCTTCTGACAGTTGGTGGAAACTCAGCATCTCATGCTTGAAGTTAAAACGTACCTCATAGCGGGCAGGGCCCAGGTTGTCGTTGATGTCACTGCTGCCCGGTACTTGTGCCAGAGCGGCTTTTACCTCAGCGGCGTTAGCGATTAACTGGTTGTAGTCTGGGCCGATCAGGTCAACTTGTATCGGTGCTGACGTATCTGGGTTACCCCCGATGTGAACAAGGGATACTTCGATGCCCGGCTCGTCATGGAGTGCCAGCTGGATACCCTCGCGGATTTCTTCCAGGTACTCAAATGATAACTTGTCGCGCTGATCTTTCGGGTAGAGGGTCAGGCTAAAACCGACTTGGTTCCATTCTTGCGAGGGCAGTAGGGCATCATTGAGCGAAGCCGTTGTCATAGGGCTTTTGGCCCCGACATAAGTGATGACCTTCTCGATCCAAGGCTGTTGGCGTAGGAACTCTCCGGCCTTGTCAGCAGCACGTTGTGACTGCTCCAGGGTGGAGTCTGGCGCAAGCACCAGAGACACACCTATCTTGCGGTCGTCGGCTTCCGGATACATTTCTGAAGGCATCAGGCCTACGAGCATGATACTGACGACAAACAGCACCAAGGTACCGCCGACCCAGAGGCCAGCGCGGCGCTTACTCTTGAGTACATAGATGGTTAGCCATTGGCGCAACTGATGACGGTAGCGGCGTGAAAGTTTATCGATAAGCAGTTCTTTGTCATTGCTAGCGGCTTGTTCCAACATGTAGCGCGAAAGCGGAATACAGATCAGGAATGCAATGAACAAGCTGATCAACAGGGTAACGGTGATGGTGATGGGCAGGATACGGATGAACTTTCCGTCGATACCGCCGACCATCATCATTGGCACCATCGCTAGAATGGTGGTGAGCTGACCGGCTGTCGCCGGCAAGATAAATTGGCGTACTGTCTCGATAGCCGCTTCGGCAAACGACAGCTTTTTCACGTACAGCCCTTCGTGCATCCCTTCCATGACCAGGATGTAGACATCGACCATCAGGCCAAGTGCCAGCACCATACCGATCATGATCATCGAATTGAAGGAGTAGCCAAAACTTGCCATTACAGCCAGTGTGGCTAGCAGGGTGACGGGTAGGGCGATACCTGCAACCAGTGCTTCGCGCCAACTTAGCAGTAGCATCAATACCACAAAGACGATCACTACTGCTTGTTTCATCGAACTGGAAATATCATTGAAAGCCAGTTCGATCAGTTCGCCATCATCACTGACACGTGAAAGGGACAAGCCTTGCGGCCAATCAGAGCGGCTGGTGAGTTCATCGACTTTCTGTTGGGTCGCGTCGATAACGGCAAAGGTGTCTGCTCCGGGATATTTGAGGACATCTAGGGTAATACCCGGTTCGAAGGGCTGGTTGTTGAGGCTAAAGAAAGTCCGGCTGACTTCGCGGTCAAGGCGGTGGCTGACTTCGGCCAACTCCCCCAGACGCACCGGGCGGTTATCGCTCAGGCGGGTGATTGGCAACTGGCGGACTTGCTCAACCGTCACGAAACGGCCCGACAGGTAGAGGTTGAAGGTGTTCTCATCAGACTCGAACTCTCCCCATGCCATATCGTGGTTGGCATTTTGCAGGCGTTCTCGCACCAGCAGTGGTGAGATCCCCAAGTCGCGTAAACGGTCCATTTTCAATCTGACATGAAGGCTTTTTTCACGCATGCCATTGAGGTTGACTTTTTTCACCAGTGGCAGGTTTTCGAATTGGGTCTCCAAGTGCTTGGCGGTATCGGACAGTAAAATGTCATCGACATCGCCGCTGAGTACCCAGCTGATCACTGGCATGTTAGAGACAGACATCTCTTCGATATCCGGCTTTTCAATGCTGCTGTCGGCTGGAAATTCCGCTTCGGCCTTATCGATTGCTGCGCGCAGTAACTGCATCGATTCGCTCATTGGCATATCGGCATCAAACTCGATGGCAACCATGGAATAGGAGTTATACGAACCACTGGAAAATGACTTCAGCCCTTTGAGGCTGCGGATCTCATCCTCGAGAGGTTTGGTGATCTCTTTTTCGATTTGCTCTGGCGCTGCTCCCGGCCAGAAGGTCATGACGATGGCCTGAGGAATCTCCAGATCAGGGTAGTTTTCCCGTACCATATTGTTGTATGACAACAATCCGGCAAGGACTATCATCCCAAGCAATAGGCGGGCAACTAGCGTCTGGACAAAGAGTTTGCGTACAATGGGCCTCATTGGAACACCCCAACTACCTCAACTTGGCTACCGTTTATCAGTAGGTGCTGGCCACGGGTGACAACCTGATCTCCCGCCTCGAGCCCATCTAAGACCTGGATGCGGCGCAGTCCTTGTAGCCCAAGGGATAGCTGCCTCTCTTCGACTTGGTTTTCATTATTGACGATAAATGCGAACGCGTTGCCACTGCGGAATGAAATCGCGTGGATTGGTAGCGAGATCGCATCCTCAACCACAGTCGCAGCAATCCAGGCGCGAACAAACTCACCATCAATGAGCTGTTGTTCATCGTTATGGACGCGCACTTTGACACTTTGCGAACGGCGTTGGAGGTTAATCGTCGGGCTGACTGACCAAATGGTACCGGTCACGACATTACTGCCTTGAAATTGATTTTCTTCGGCCCGGTACAGGGTTGTGTTGTCACTGGCCAAATAAACGGTTTGGCCTTCCTTTAGCAATCGGGCATCTTCAACGGGTAGCTCTAATTGAATTTCCAACAGGCTGTCATCGACGATGACAATAGCGCTGCTGGCTTCGCGGTCACGGTTTGAGTTGATACCGGCGGGTGGGTAGTAGTGGTTGTCTTCGCGGATATTCATGGCCGCAATGTAGCCGTCAAACGGTGCAAACAGGCTGGTTTTCTCGAGGCTCACTGTTTCGCGATTAATATCGGCTGATACACTGAGAATGTCCGATTCGATTGCCTCCAGGCCACTGATATTCATCGCAACAGCAGATTGGGCATTGAGAAGTGCAGTCTTATTACGTTCGAACTCATCCTGTGAAATGACCCCGCGCTCGTAAACTTCTTCCATGCGGGCAAAGTTTTGTTTGGAAAGGGCGAGATCATTTTCAGCCTGCTGTAGTCGGGCTTCGGCCTCTTGCTTCTGGGCACGAACAGCCTGCAACCGAGCTTCAAGTGCTTTTACTGAGGCTGAATTCTGGCGGCTGTCGATTTGTGCCAAAAATTGGCCGCGGTTGATGGTGTCATCCGGCCCGAAGACCCTGGCCCCTTCCCTAAGCTGGGTGCCATTTTCCAGTTCGCCGATGGTGACCACCTTACCCGGTGCTTCAAAATCCAAGAAAGCCTTGCGGTAGGCTTGTACCGTACCTTCCGAGAAGGACCACCCAGTTATCAGCTCAGGAACGATTTGTTCTGTTTGGACTTTGACCGGCATGGGCGGCTGGGTTTGGAGTTGGCTGGTATCTTCTAGCTGCATAAAACGATAGCCAGTCAGTAAAAGTAAACCGATCGGGAGGATGAGCCATGCCTTGGTGCTCAGGTTGCGAGTTTTCATTACGGTGCTCTGGATAAGGACAGTAAATGGATTTTACATACATTCTTGTATGTATGTAAAGATGGTGGGTTTTGCTCTCACAGGTGTAAGCTATCGTAGTGGTAAATTTGTGAAGCAAGGAATGTTAGCGGGGAAAGGGTAGTCTAAACATGTTGGGGCTAGAGTGAGCTGGAATTTAGCAAAGCCACGACGAGGGTGGCTTTGCTGGAGCGACGATTACTCTTCGTCTTCAACTTGGCGCTTGGTGCGCACAGCTGGCTTAGCCAAGATTTCCAAGTAGAAAGAGGTCAGCGCTAGAGATTCCGCTTCGTCGATGCACTTGTTGATTTCTTTAACGTGGATTACCTTTGCTTCCTGCTCGGTGTGACCATACTTACAGTCGAAATCCCAGTAGTCAGCGCCTGCTGGCAGGGATTTGTTACGTTCACGCTTGAGGTATTTCTTTACCTCGAACTTTACAGCTTCGACAACGCGTGGAACCGCTTTCTTCGGGTGAGTTAAAGCAAATGTTTTTTTCATCGTTTTCCTAAAAATCAATAAGGCCCAGAACACGCTGGGCACGAAGGGTATTTTACTTTAATTTGCCGTAGGTCGCGAATAGCAATTTTGGTGCTAGTTCAGCAACAGGCTATCATCCGCCAGCTCTTCGCCGCGAACTTTACTGAACATCTCCAACAAATCCTTGACGCCCATTTGGTTACGTTCCTTGCCAGCGACATCAAGGACGATCTCCCCTTGATGCAGCATGACAGTGCGTTCGCCATAGGCCAAAGCATCTTTCATGGAGTGGGTGACCATCATTACAGTGAGGTCAAACTCCTGTACGACTTTATTGGTCAGTGCGAGAACGAAGGCCGCCATGCGGGGATCCAGTGCAGCGGTGTGCTCATCGAGCAGTAATAGTTTACTGTCAGCGAGTGTTGCCATAACCAAGCTCACGGCCTGACGTTGCCCGCCCGACAATAATCCGATGCTGTCGCCTAGGCGATCTTCTAGGCCAAGGCCGAGAATGCTGATGCGCTCTTGGAACAGTTTGCGGCGCTTGGAAGAAAGGGCGAGCTTCCAACTGCGGTTGCTGCCACGCTTGTAGGCCAGTGCCATGTTCTCCTCTATGCTCAGTGAGCCACAAGTACCAGCAAGTGGGTCTTGGAAAACACGGGCAGCATATTGGGCCCGCTGGTGGACACTTTTCTCGGTGACATCAATGCTGTCGATCAGTACTTGTCCACCAACCATTGGCGTTTCACCACTGACTGCACCTAGGAGGGTGGATTTTCCTGCCCCGTTGGAGCCAATCACGGTAACAAACTGTTTTTCAGGCACCCTGAGGGAAACCCCTTTTAACGCTTGGTTTTCCAAGATTGTGCCTTCATTAAAGGTCACGCGGATATCATTGAGTTCAATCATGCTTGCCTTAACCTCTTGCGCTGGCCTTGTTGGTGGCGACGGATGGTTTCTTTTTGCCGCGTATCAATTGCCCTTTCATGCGCGGGGCAATAAGCGCGATGGCAACCAGTAGGGCTGTGATCAGATTGAGATCTGACGCTTGCAGTCCGAACATACCGCTGCTCAGGGCAAAAGCGACGGCTAGGCGGTACAGGATAGAGCCGAGGATCACGGCGATTACCGCGACCCATATCTTACGGCCGGGCAGTAAGGTTTGGCCGAGGATAACTGCAGCTAGGCCGACGACGATAGTCCCTACACCGGAGGTTACATCGGCAAAACTGTTGGTCTGGGCAAACAGGGCGCCAGCAAAGCCGACAAAACCATTGGATAAGGCGAGGCCGAAATAGGTATACAGTGCCGTGTTACCACCTTGAGCGTTGACCATACGGCTATTTACACCGGTGGCCCGAAGGCCAAGGCCAAAGTCGCTGGCGAGCAGTCGGGTGATAAACCATGCACTGGCGACCACCAAGGCCAGCACGACCGCTAGACGGATGATGCCTTCATCCAGTCCGTAGTCGAAGGCGAGCATTTCAAACGGGGTAAACAGGGTATCTTCACCAAGCAGGGAGAGGTTTGGGCTACCCATTATGCGGATATTTATCGAGAAGGCCGCAATCATGGTGAGGATACTGGCTAGCAGGTGGAGGATCCCGCAGCGTACGGCAAGAAAGGCGGTGACCAAGCCGCATAATCCACCGGCAGCGATGGCCAGCAAGGTTGCCGCCCATGGGTTGAAGCCTGCAATAATGGCTGTCGCCGCTACGGCTGCTCCCATAGGAAAACTGCCATCGACCGAAAGGTCGGGGAAGTCCAGAATACGAAAAGTGAGGTAGACGCCAAGGGCAACCAGTCCATAGACCAGCCCGATTTCAAGCGTCCCGAGAAAGGCAAAGAAAGACATCCTTATTCTCCTTGTCTTTATGTGTAATGTACGGGAAGAGTCCTAACAGGCCCCAGGCCCCAAGCCCTTTTTATTTCTCTATCGACGTCGCGCGCTCAATCACCGAGCTTGGGAAGGTGATGCCTAGCTTGTCTGCAGCTTTCTGGTTGAGGGCCAGATCTGAGCCTTTGGCAACTTTTACCGGCAACTCCGCGACTTTTTTGCCTTTTAGCAAGGCATCAACATAATCGGCTGTCTGGACACCCACTTGGTAATAGTCGAAACCAAGGGCTGCCAGCGCGCCACTCTCAATGTAAGTTGTCGATGCCCCGACGATAGGGGTTTTGGCTTGGTTACCTGCATTGACTAGGCCGTCGATGGCACTGGCGACAGTATTATCGGTTGGGGCATAAATCACATCGGCTTTGGCGGCAACAATCTGGGCGGCAGATTGAACGTCGGCACTTTTCAATGCTGTTCCTTCAACCACAGTCAGGCCTTTCTCTTCCGCGGCAGCACGCAGTAGTTGAACCAAGGCTACTGCATTCGCTTCACCTGGGTTGAAGACCACGCCGATACTTTTCATTTCTGGCAACAGCTCTTGCATCAAGGCGACGTGCTGGGCAACAGGGGACAGATCGGATAAGCCGGTGACATTACGGGCTGGTTGTTCCATGTCCTTGACCAACTTGGCGCCAACAGGATCGGTGACCGCAGTAAAGACAACGGGTATAGAGCGGGTCGAGGCTGCCAGGGCTTGTGCTGTCGGGGTGGCAATGCCTACCAGAACGTCAGGGCGTTCGCCAACAAACTGCTTGGCAATTTGGACCGCAATAGCGGGGTTACCTTGGGCAGTTTGGTAGCTAAATTCTAGGTTTTCCCCCTCGATGTAGCCTTTTTCCTTCAGGCCATCAAGCAGGCCATTGCGGGCCGCATCAAGGGCGGGGTGCTCGACAATCTGTGATACAGCGACTTTGGCAACATCGGCCGCCATAGCGGATGCCGATGCCAAGGTCAGTGAAGTGGCGACGCAGATAGCGGTGAGTAGTTTATTGTTTTTTATATCCATTCTCATACATTCCCTGTTTGCTTTACAAAGTGCCGGTTGCGATACCTGCTATAGAAATCAAATATCGGCTTGGCATATTGTTGTAGCGCATTGTGGGCACAATGAACATATGTGATTTAACAATAGTGCAACAATAATAAGGGCGTTCATGCTGGAAGAGTTGTCTTTAATGGTGATGGAATATTGCTTGGTATGAATCACGCGGTGAGTTTGTTTAAGAGGCGGCTAAAATACAGTCAGATACGCTTAATTGCTATTTTTGTCGTTACTGGAGGTAAGTTTTTTGTTTTGGCGGAATAACGCTATGAAAAACTGTGCTTTGGATCATGCTGTGACAGGCGAGCGTTCAGGAAAGGGTCAGCTCTGGTACGAAATAATAGCTATCGAGATATTAGCTGTATCTCTCCCAACGACCCCACAAGCTTGGCCGCCGGTGGGGTCTGTTCTTTTCTAGGCTATAAACTTGTTATTTATAGCATTCAAGTCCTTTGTTCCTGCCGTAAATTTGCTGCATTGCTGCTTTCATTTTGTCTTTGTCGACATAAGCGGTCGGCAGTGGCATGACTTCGAAAGTGAAGTCTGGTGAACCTTCCGCTACATTAGCTTTCTCGGTAACAGGGGTTACCATCATCACCTTCAAATCTGGGTTGCGGGTAGTGATCCTTGACGCTGTTCCCAAGCCTTCTGCAACGTGGAATCGACCGGCAACATGGATGATTTGCCTACCTGGATGTAGGGCAAGGTAGTCCACCATACTTTCGGCCATAGTGTCATCCCAGGCGGTTTGAGCGGCAAACTGGCGCTTTGTTTTCTCTTCGTCACCATGGTGCATCGAGGCATTGAATTTAGTGTGGTAGGCATCATCACCCAGAGTAAGCTGCTCAGCGACCCACTTGCGTTCAATGGCTGGAAGCAGGGTTAAATAATCCTCTCCCTGTTGGCCAATACAACGAACGATAGATTTAGGTGCATTGGCGGCAATGACATCCAGTTGATTCATTTTGGCAAACTCAACTAACGGGCGGTAATCACTGCTGTAGTTTGGCCAGGCTTTACCTTCTTTGATCAGGGTTTTCTCACCGATTTCACCAGCCAGATATTGATTGACGACATGTTGTTTGTCGCGGGTGAATTGCTCCATCGAGAGCGCCATATCAGGGTTTTGCTGGTAGAGGGCGGCAAATAACCGGGCCTGCATCAGGTGTGCGCCAGGGTGGCCGTGCCACTCGCCGACCAAGACGATATCTGCGTCTTTGAGGGCCGTCGCCAGTTGGGCCAAGGTCATTGGTTGTCCTTGAGGCGAATGAATAGTTGAGTCATACATTGTCGGCAGTGGTTGAGTCGCATTGGTTGCATCAATGCCGTTTACGTCAGAGTGAG
This sequence comes from Photobacterium sp. BZF1, assembly GCF_014349205.1. NCBI lineage: Bacteria > Pseudomonadati > Pseudomonadota > Gammaproteobacteria > Vibrionales > Vibrionaceae > Photobacterium > Photobacterium sp. BZF1. The sequence goes on along the minus strand of NZ_JACSOF010000069.1, from coordinate 654 downwards.
AGGCGCAGCCGAACATCAGGCTCGCTAGACCGAGGGAAAGCCATTTTTTCATGGTTATCAATTCACAGTGTTGAATGGGGCCGAGTAAAAACTACACGACAAACAAAACATTAAGTATAGAAGCTGTGATGATAAGTGAGTTGATAGTAGTTATCAATTGCAATTGATAACTACTATTGTTTATCGCGATAAACAGAAGAGAGTAGGGATTATGCCTGACGTTGATAAACCCGAATAGCAAAGTCAGCCTCGCAGCGGAACTGCTCGCTGGTTGCCAGTTGTTGCCAAACGCTGTCACTGGTTTTCCACGCGAATGGGGTCATTTGCATTAAAGCCGTTGCCTCTTCGCCATTGAGCGTCATGTCGTAGTGAAGTTGGCTTTGATCGATCAGTTCAAATCCATCAATGATCTCTGGGTCCATGTCATGCAACCTTACACCGTTGTAAATTAGCTCTTTGAGTTGGTATAAATGGCGGGCCGCAGGCGTGACGGTAACAATGATGCCACCGAGTTTAACCGTGCGCTTGAGCTCTTCTGCTTTGCAAGGCGCATAGATCCTGACCATTCCGTCAAGGGAGCGGTCTGCAAATGGCAAGCGGTGACTCGAGGCGACACAAAAGTGGCAGGTCGGGTAGCGCTTGGCAGCATAGCGT
>NZ_JACSOF010000068.1:0-32746 GCF_014349205.1 Photobacterium sp. BZF1 | reverse complement strand
AAAAGAAAGGACCGAACGTTTCCACGTTCAGTCCTCTATGTGCCACCCAAGTATCCGTTCAGGTATAAACGATGACGCTTATCCGAATGGCATTAAGCCGGGAGGCTAGCCTTTTTGTTTGGTGCTTGTCTGCTGAAGTTATTGAATCAGAGTATTATCACCCACAACAATCCCTTGACCGGCATTCGCTGAGAAGGTAGCAACTTGTCGCTGGGCTTCATTAGTGGCGGCTTGAGCTTCCGAAGGCAAAATAGGGTTCCCTTCACCGTCAACCAGTTGTGGGCCAATCACTGTGCTATGTTGGGCTTTTGATATATCAGCATTGAAGCGAGCGATATGTTTAACTTCACCGGTAACACTATCTGTTAATGGTGCCAGTTCGAGTTGCTTAACCAGAGGTTCAGTACCGCCAATGCCAAATAGGCCCGTATCATTTGGAACGACACTGTCCCCCTCAGCCTGCATCACATATACCGGGCCGTTTACACCGCTTGCTAGGTTGTATGGATCGACGGTATCCAATACGGTCTGGGCAGCGTAAGCGAACGAGGTAAATGTGCTATCAATTTTGCCCTTGGTGGTATCATCTAGGCTGTTGTAGAAGGCAGTGAAGCATGCGCCACCATCAGCCGCTGTGCCACATGCCGCAACATATGCCGCTTCATCGGCACCAATAAGCAGTGAGTGCTTGATGGTCGGGCCGAAAGTTGCTGATTCCAGTAGTAAGGAAGGAATGCCACCGCCTGGGTTGGCAAATGCCCCTGAGGTGAAATTAAACATTGCGTCAGCGGCAGGAATCCCCATGCTGTCGTTTGCCAAACGGTAAGTACCAATACCCGTAATTGCCCCCAGTGAATGGCCGAAGAAGCCGACATCCATGACGTTTAAGCTTGGGAAGGTTGGTAAGCCACTCAATGCCATTACGGATAACGAGGTACGAACGCCGAGATCATCGATGATGCTCTGACGAATATTATCACGGGCAACATTTAGGTATTCGAGGTTCATGTAAACGTCAGCGGTGTCGCCGGTTGTCACTGTGCCATCGTCAAGTGCCCGTTCACCGTGTAGAGGGTGGTCTATCGCAACAATAGCTTTCGGAGCTAAACCATTTTCCATTGCAAAACCAATGTGTTGGGCACCAAACAGGTAGGCTGTTTCTTTAACAGATGTAATACCGTGCTGGTATACCACAGCTCCCGGTGTTGGAGCCACCGCTGCGGGTGGAACGATCATCAGTACCGGCACTTGATCAACAGATTGGATTTGCGGTAGTGGACTGTACTGAGTCACCAGGCGTTCTTCATCAAGTTGCGAGCCATCAGCCAGCGTGACTTTCAGGCCAATCAGTTTGACGAACTCAGCGCTGTCACCGGCAAGTAGTTTGGCAATATCGATACCGCTCAAAGATGCCTGTACCGCAGCTTTGTCAGCATCAGAGCCGTTGGTCATAACATTACTGATTTTGGCAAGGCTAGGTACAGCACTCTTCCAAGGGGTTTTCTTCCATGCTTCGTCTTCAGTATTGCTGTTAAGGAAGTTTGGCAGGCTAACGGTACCTGTATATATCTTTATACCGTTGCCCATGTAGCCATTGATTAAACCATCAATAGTGCTTTGGTCATTACCAACAAGCGCTTTTAATGTTGGGTTGCTATTAAAAAAGGTTGCAATATCAGTGACTTCACTGATATTCATTTGATATAGGCTAGATAAATCGACATTGTTCGGGTTGGCTTCACCCTTTAGGACATCTTCAGCTTTACCGCCTGCCTGCACTGTACCAATGGTCTGGGCAATGATGGCTTTTGTCGTATCAAGCACATCACCAACTGATGCGGTTGTAAACCAACTTGAGTAGATGATTGACTTAGAGTCGATGCCTTTTGCTGCCGCGATTGTGGCTTCAATGGCATGGGTGACTTTTTGTGCATCGATAAGGTCACTGCTTGGTGGCTTAACGGTCGTTTTCAATGCCGCATAGGATTCAGACATGCCTACAGGCTCGCCTTGGTCATCAACCAAGGTGTCGGTTACCGCGAACATGTATTCAGACTTTGGATTCAGTGGATTTTTGGGGATAACGGTTAGGTTGCCATCTAGAGTGACAACGGTGTAATCAACCCCATTTTGTAAGATCCCTTTGACCTTTAGGTCGCCAGAAAGAGGGCTTGTGGTCTCAATCAGGTGAAAGGCACCTTGTGCACTCATCAGGTTTAAATCGCCATCAAATGGCATTAGTATCGGCTGAGATACACTCCAGCCATCTGTTTTCCCCAAGGCTGTTAGCGGATCTGACAAATCTGTCTTGTAGTTTTCATCACCAACACTTCCTTCTGTAGACAGTGTCCCGTCTGTGCTGTCCATTGCCAAGAAAGTCGGCAAGATAGGGGCGGTCAGTACATCGAACTTGATCTTAGTGCCGGCCTGAAGGCTCTTGGCGATATGATCTTCATAGCTGACTTTGTTTTCGACTTTTGTGTCATTGCCACAGCCCGCCAGTACTAAAGATGCTGCAATACTCAGTGCTAAAATGCTTTTATTCATGATGGTGTTCCCTTAACTGAAATTTGTTTTACCTACCGGATTAGAAGATGTAGTTAATCTGCGCAGAGGTTAGGTATGCGTCATTTTCGGCGTGGAATGTTTCGCCGCTCTCTTCGAAGCTATTGCTCTTGCCATAGAGGTAGGTAAAGCCAAAGTCGAACGTCATTTGGCTGCTGTAGTTGTAGGTAAAGCCAGCTGAGTACCAGTAACGGTCGGTATCTGGGATGCTTAATGTAGATTTTCCAGCTTGTTCATCGAACGCAAAGCCAGCACGAAGGGTCCAGTCAGGGTTGAGGTTATAGGTAGCACCGATTGAATAGCGGAAATTATCGTCGAAGTCTTCTTCTTTGAGTAAGCAAGTATTGTCTACGCACTGATCACTGGTGGCACGTAGTTCTTCAAACTTGCTCCACTGGATCCACTGAACACCGTAGTGAACTGCCCATTGGTTGTTTAGTTGATGAAAGCCACCAAATTCTGCGATAGCCGGGGTGATCACGTTCAACTTACCCGGTACGGTATCACCTGCATTACCGTCTTTTAGGAATGCACCCGTGTAGTCGGTGAAGTCACCATCGAATTTCAGTTCTACTTCCGAGCGGTAGCTTAGGCCAAAACGGTTGTTTTCGTTCAGTTCGTACATCAGGCCGATGTTCCAACCCCAGTCAATGGTGTCGCCTTCAAGTTTCAGTAGATCTGCACTTGGGTTCGAAGGTTGCAGGCCTCCGAAGTGGCGAAGTAGTTCTGCATCGGCATAAACCATGTTGATGCCAGCGCCAATGCTGAACTGATCGTTGACCCGGTAAGCGATATTCGGGTTTAGGTTCAGGGTCAGGAGATCTGTTGTGCCAGCATCAGCACCGTATAGGAAGTCTGTTGGGTATTCGGTTGCAAAGCCATAGTTGGTGAACATCGCCAAGCCCCAGGCAAACTTGTCGTTGATTGGCTGGATGAAGTACCCCGCTGGAACGATAGCGGTTGGTGCTACATCGGTGGCTTTTTCACCGCTACCTTGTGCTGTCACATCAATTTGTGGGTCAATGTATGAAATTGCGCCAGAGAATTGCATACGGTCGAACATCATCATCGCCGCCGGGTTACGAGCGAGTACAGATGCGTTGTCTGCAACAGCCACTTCCCCAGAGAATGCGCGCCCAAGGCCGGAGGCAGAATGCTCGTTGACTTGGAAACCGGCGGAATGGGCATTGATACTGAGTAGCGCTGCGGATACGGCGAGAGCCGTTAGAGTAATTTTCTTAGCCATTATTATGCGTGCCTTTTAGAGTTGGTTACTTCTTGTTCTTCGATCCATGAATGAAAAACGCAAAAAGGTGTTACTGAACCATGGGGTTTCGGAAGGGGCCCTTGTTGACAGGGGAACAGCATTTGTTCACACGAAGGAGACGCATTAACGATAGATTGCCATGGATTATCGTTAATGCGGTGATACCACTTGAAACAATATGAAACAGTCAGCGCAGTATACGAGCGGAATTTAGAATTGTTAACCTAGTGTAACGTATTGTTTTTGAATAAAATGCCTAATTGAGCAATGTTTAATTAGACTGCGTTTAAAACAATCAATTAAATTAAGTCGGGTGTTTGAATGGAAGTGTGACCAAGCCCGTATTTAAAAGGCTTGGTCGGAGGTCTGATGAGTTATCTTTGTTTGAATTATTCGGTGTCGGTGCTAGCTTCTGTTTGATTTTCTAGCAATGGCCAACCACCTAACTTTTTCCATTTGTTAACAATCTCACAAAATAGTTCAGCCGTTCTTTCAGTGTCGTATAGCGCAGAATGGGCTTCTTTGTTGTCAAATTCGATCCCGGCAGTGGCACACGCTTTGGCTAATACGGTTTGGCCGAATGCCAAGCCACTCAACGCTGCAGTGTCGAAGGTAGCAAATGGGTGGAAGGGGTTGCGTTTTAGTTTTGCTCGCTCGGAAGCTGCCATAACAAAACTGTGGTCGAAGTTGGCGTTATGGGCCACCATGATGGCACGGGAGCAACCTGCCGCTTTTTGCTCTTTGCGGATTTGCTTGTAGATTTCCTTCAGTGCGGTCTCTTCAGATACCGCTCCACGCAGTGGACTAAACGGGTCACGGATGCCGTTGAACTCTAGTGCTTCTTTGTGGATTACCGCACCCTCGAACGGGGCGACATGAAAATGCAGTGTCGTTGCCGGTTTCAGCCAGCCTTCTTCATCCATTTGTAGTGTCACTGCGCAGATTTCCAGTAATGCATCTGTCTTGGAGTTGAAGCCGGCAGTTTCTACGTCAATGACGACAGGGAAGTAGCCGCGAAAGCGACTTTTCAATGTATTTAGTTCGTTATCTTGGCTCATAAAACGGCAAATCAATGTAAAATAGTCGGCCATTATGTCAGATTCGATCGATGAGCTAAACCTTTCCCTGTTCTGTAGTAAAATCGTGCAACAGAAAGGAGTAATTAAAGTTTTTCTGGCGATTTCCGATACAATATCGAGCCCCACATTTCTCACGCACTGGCAGGCAGTGTGAAGGGCAGGACTGCAGCAACGGGTGGAACCATGGCAATCTCGAATTTTCATATTTGCGCACTAGCATCAATGCTCGGTCTGGGGATGGCCAGTGCTGCGAGTGCAACACCTGTTTATGTTGCCCAACCGTCGCAGTCGGTGTGGAAGGTAGCTGTTGATACACCGCTTGAGTGCCGGATGCTTCATACTATCCCCAACTACGGTGAAGCCCAGTTTACCTCCAAGGCCAGCAAGAAGATTAACCTCGATTTCGAGCTGAAGATGCGCCGTCCGATGGGCGAGACCCGTAATGTCAATTTGGTCTCGATGCCTCCACGCTGGATGCCGGGCGATGCGGCGCAGCGCATCACTAACTTAACGTTCTTCAAGCAATTCGACGGCTATGTCGGTGGACAAACGGCTTGGGTGATGCTGTCTGAATTAGAAACCGGACGTTATCCAACTTTCAGTTACCAAGACTGGCAGCAGCAAAACAAACGTATCGATGTTTCTCTGTCAGCGGTTTCATTCCAACCAGCTTATGATCAGTTCAGTCAGTGTCTGAATAACTTATTGCCATACAGTTTTGAAGATATTGCCTTTACGGTTCTTCATTACGATCAAGGCAGTGATCAGCTAAATAAATCCTCTCAGCAGCGTTTGGCCCAAATTGCTGATTTTGTTCGCTACAGTGACGATGTCGACTTGGTTCTGGTCGCGACCTATACCGATGGCCAAGGTGGTAAAACAGCTAATCAGGCATTGTCTGAGCGCCGGGCAGAGCGCCTTGAGGAATATTTCATGGCGATGGGGTTACCGGAAGACCGGATACAGGTTGAAGCCTATGGTGAGCGTCGGCCTGTGGCGGACAACAGCACACCAATTGGCCGTAATAAGAACCGCCGGGTGGTCATTTCACTGGGGCGCACGATTATCTAGACAACGTGAAGTTAGGTTCGCGAATACGGATTACTTGGCTAACTTTATAGGGTGTAGTCGAACATAGGTTGTCCAATATGAAATCGTTGTTGTATGTTACGCTTTTCGCGGCTTCTCCTTTGTTTGTTCAGGACTGTTTTGCTAAAGATTGCGATCCCGTGGCCAAAGTCGATGGTGTGCCTTATGAGGTTAGTACGGGGAAAGCTGAGTCAATGGGCTTGAACCGGGCTGAGTCTTTTACTGTTTACACTGTATCGGGAAAATCGAAATTAGATCAGTTGGTCGATAGTAAGCTCAAAGAGAAAAACATCAAATATTACTCTGTCGCCTATGTGGTGCCGCGCAGTTATGACAACAATTACCAAGCGATAGTGACAGGCTATTACGATAAAGTTGAGTAGCTGAATTTGCTGGAAAAAGGTGGCTAAGCCACCTTTTTTTATGTCTTTTACCGACCGGTGAGTCTTATTTTTGAAGCGAAGGCTTTGCTTACAACAGACTAAATTTATTGGGAATAATAACTAAGCAAGGTGGTGGCTATGAAAAATATCCTATGGATTATGTTGTTTGGAGCTAGCGCAGCGTTCGCCAGCAATGATGTTGTCGTGGATAGTACCGCAGACAAAATTTCCGAAGAGCTTGCCGCTGAGGTGAAATCCCAGCGAATAACTTTAGATCAGGCTAAAGAAATGGATCTCAACCGTGCTGAAACTTATGAGGTGGTTAGTACAGTGAGTGCAGATAACTTGGAAATGCAGATTGCTGAAAAACTAAAAGAAAGCATCATGCCTTATTACTCCATCGAGTATAACGACCCAACCAGTGACAATGAGAGCTATGTAGCAACAGTCACCGAATACTTCGGCAAAGTTGAATAAAGCTCCATGACAGTTAGTTTTAAGCTGAAATATGCCCGCTTTAGCGGGCATTTGTTTTATCTGTAGGTAGACTCTATTTGATGCTTCAGTGATAGCCAATCAAGAGGCATCTGCTTACGTTGGCCGCTGTAAATCGGGTTGAAGAATACCTTCAGGTTTCCTTCGCTATTGCGAGCCTCAACGCGGGCAACGTCACCTTCAGAGAGTTCTAGGGTAAACCCTGCTTCTTGGTTCTCAACCTTGTCGACAACCTTCCCGTTGAGCACAAGCTGCCAGCACAGGTTTGTCGGGCAGGCACCATTAAACTGTATCGTGGTATTGGCTTTAACACCTTCCCCCCACATAAGAGGCTTACCTGAGTGCATCTCCGTTAGCTGGAACTCAACCTCACACTCTTTGGTGATAAAACTGTTTCCGTGTTTGAGTGCTTGTTTTACCGAAGAGGGACTCTTGGAGTTTGCCCAAAAATGGGTGACGGGTTTGCCGGGACGGATATATTCTGATCTTGCCTTGGCGTGAAAGTCACTGCCGCCAACAGCAAAAATACGGTAACCGTTGTTCCAAAGCATATCGAAGGCTTTGACGCTCCTGGCATCATCAATACTTATTTTGCCTTCACGATAGGGGCGGCAGACTTCCATCGTGTCGAACAGAGATAAATCAAAGTTGTATCTTGCGCCAGTATGGGGGTTGAACGGATGGTTGAGTGAGATCAGTGCCCCTTGTTGTTTTGCCGCCTTGATACACAGCTCAACACTTTCATGGACGGTGCTGGCACCTTTGGTAATTGAGTGGATATCCAGTGGTTCTGTTAGGCCGATGAAATTGATATGGCCGTTATCATCCAGCGTGAGCTCGGTGGAGTAGGTCGGCTGCTGGTCATCACGTAAAGATCGAACTACAAGGTTATGATCGGTGATTGTATAGAAATCAAGGCCACCCTGGCGACATAGTTCATCTAGATGCTCCAGTGATTCGTTGCCATCAGACACATAGGTGTGCATATGAAAATCCCCTTTGTGCCATTTGGGCGCGCTGCTCTTCACTGCGCTGGGGGAACTGCTGAAATCAAATGCCATATTGAAACTGTCAGCATGGATACCTGCTTGATCAAGTGACACCCTGCCAAACCCGCTGAGCGGGTGGAAATGGGAAAATACCATTTCCCATTCCCCTGTCTCATCCAGTTCCGGCAAGTGAAAATGCGCCAATTTAGATTTGAAGGTGATTGCACAGGCAAACTGGCCCGATGGGCTATACAGGCTGACTAGAACATGCTCAAACGGTACATCAATCAACTCGATATTCAATGGGTGGCCGGCTTTGGCATAAAAGCGGTAGGCCATCGATTTTGGGGCAAATGGCCCGAGGTTATTCCTGATCGTTTCAGGGTCACTGAATCGAACGTCAACGGTGAGAGGTAGGGCCGGTGTTGTCACGGTATTCATAGGGTGGTCCATCAGTCTTCAAGATTATTGGCAACAAGGGTGATTAACTGAACGTGCTTTTCTTATCGTTGAACATGATGCGGATATATAGGGCACCTACGACAGATGAGATAGCAAAGATAATGACCGAGAGTGCGGCTGCCCTTGAGTAGTCCTGATAGACCGAGAATTCCTGGAACAGGTTAACCCCCAGCATTTTTACCGCATTTTCACCCATCAGGAATGGGGTAGTGAATGCACCCATGGTGCTGATGAAGACGAATGTAGCTGCCAGGTAGATAGTATTTTTGATATGCGGGATTACAATCTTAAATAAGATATCCAGGTTCTTAAGGCCGATGTCGCGGCCCGAATCAATTTGGTTGTTGCTGATTTTGTACAACGCGCTCATGAGCAATAAGGTGGCAAAAGGAATGTTGAACCATAGGTTCATGATAATGATCCCAGTATCGGTATGGAGCAATTGCGGCAGGAACCGTTCACCGGTGATTTGGTAGCTGATACGTGTCAGGCCGCCGCCGTTGCGGATGACTGACATGAAAGCAAAGACGGCAATGACCCCCGGGACAAATTTGGGTAATAAGATGATCTTGCCAATCCAAAATGCATTCTTGGAAGAGGAGAAACGCAGGTAGACAGATAAAATCAGGGCGAACAGGATAGTTAGTGCGACAGTCCACAATACAATCGAGACGGTATAACGGATATTGGTCTGCACATTGCTGTCAGTCAACAGGCTGATGTAGGTATCAAAACTGTAGCCGCCAGCTCCGTCCGAGAGGCTGGTGACAAAAGAGGAAAATACGGGATAGGCGACAAAGCATAACAAAATGGCCATTGCTGGCATCATTAGACTTATTCCCAGTACTGCTTGTTTGTCAATTTTCTTCATTAGCTTATTCATGTCACATATCCCGATTGTTATTACTTGCTTAGAACAGCAATTTTGTTTGCCCACTGGCGTTTAAGTTGGTTTTCAAGGTTGCCCAGCGAGTAAGTGCGGTATTCACTGACTTCTAACCCGCTCAGTGAGTTAACGACGTCCTCATCTAGCTCGGAGTTAGCAATAACCGGAATGGCTTTTTGCTCTTTCACAAACAGGTTTTGCGCCTGTGCAGACACCACGTAGTCAACAAACTGCTTGGCAGCCCCTTGCTTGGTAGAGTCTTGCGGGATAGCGATAGAAACTAGGCTTCCGGTGAAAGCGGGTTCAAGCTGGGTGATGGCAATAGTGTCAGGGATCAAACCACGTGACTTCTGGTCCAGTACCATATCTGCCCACATAGGTGTCATGTCAATCTCACCGATGGCCAGTAGGTCGAGCGCGCCTTGGTTTTTGAACGGGTAGTGGATACGGTTGGCTGTTTGGTACATGAACGGGTGCAGCTCTTCCAGCAACTCGAAGCCCTGTGACCACTGCTTTGACCATTTCTCGTCACTGGAGGTCATCGCTTCTGTTGGTAACTGGTTGTATACCGAACTAACAAGGAATGAATCACAAGCGCCGCCAGTACCTGGCTCACAGTAGCCGAAGCGTTGCGGGTTTTCTTTTATCCATTCGTACAGTTCTGCCGATGTTGTCGGGACATTTTTGACATCTTCTTGGTTGTAGGCAAGCACGACGGTTGTGCCACGGTAAGGGACGGAATAGCCCTTAGAGCCAGCGTTATCGGCAATCACGTTTTTCAGATTGGGGATAGACGCTTCGTCCATTTTGACCAGTGCTTCCGTTCCGGCTTGGGACAGGATGTTGTTTAGCTCCGACTGGTTCACTTCTAGGATGTCGATACCCGAGTTACGACCCGCTTTGTGGGATGCAATCAGACGGTCAGCCCCCACCATTCCGCCGGTACCTGAAGGCAAGAACTCTAGGTTTACCTTGATATTCGGGTGGCTTTTTTCGAAATCTTGGATCACTTTGTCCCAAGTCGACTTAACATTGTCAGAGCCGCCAGAGTAGAGGTTGATGGTTTCAACATTGCTCGCAAAAGAAGCGCCAGAAGCTAGCAGGCTGATAGCGACTGCCAAGCGAGAGACGGTAGATTTCATCGGAATATTCCCTTAGGTATCGATTAAATTGACATTGAGTTATGAATTTTCAGACCAACGGTTTCATTGGTTTGAAGGTTCGGATATTCGTTGGAGGTCATGGCCACACGAATTTCGCCGTATTGGGTGTCGAGGATCAGCTTTGAAAACAAGCCGAATGACATTTTTGACTGCACCACACCGGTAAAGTCATAGTTTTCCTCGGTAACTGAAATGTGTTCGGGCCTGAAGGCAATGGTTTCGGTACCTTTTTCGATGAAGTTCATTTCACCGATAAACTCTGCAACGAAACGGGTTTTCGGCTGGTGGTAGATTTCATCAGGGGTGCCGACCTGCTCGATGTTGCCTTTGTTCATCACGATGATCCGGTCAGATAGGCTGAGTGCTTCCTCTTGATCGTGGGTCACGAACAAGATAGTGATACCGAGCTGGTGCTGGATTTTGCGTAGCTCTTCACGCATGTAACGGCGGATCTTGGCATCGAGTGCCGAGAATGGCTCGTCCATCAACAAGACCTTGGGTTTGAGCAGCAGTGAGCGGGCAATGGCGACACGTTGCTGCTGTCCACCTGACAGCTGATCCGGGTATTTGTTGATATGGTCGTCCATCTTGAGGATGGCAAGCATCTCTCGGACTTGGGCCTCGATTTCCAGCTTGTTGACTTTGCGGATCTTGAGTCCAAGTGCCAAGTTTTCGAATACCGTCATATGTGGCCAGAGGTTATAGCCCTGGAAGACCATGGAGGTTGGCCGCTCGTCTGGGGTTAGCCCCGAAATGTCATGGCCATCGATAATGACCTCTCCCGAATCGATATCGTTGAAACCGCCAATGGCACGCAGAACCGTCGTTTTGCCGCAGCCCGACGGGCCAAGTAAAGAGACGAGTTCACCGTCGCCAACATGGAAGTTGACACCTTTGACGCCATCGCCACTTGAGAAAACTTTCTTTAATTCATGAACTTTCAGTTTATGAGCAGGCATCTTACATCCCTTTACTTTCGAACATTGATTTGAAAAGAACACTGCGCTTGGCAATGAAATACACGGCGGTTAATAGCAGGATAATTGGCACGATATACACCATGGCAAATGCCGCTGCTGCAGGCATTGGTGTGTCGAAGATAATGCCGTACATTGCTGTGGGTAGTGTTTTGTAGTTAGGCATACCTACAAGGAGCGTACCGGTTGATTCTTCCAACGACTCCAGGAAGGTAAATATCGTGGCAACTGCAATCCCCGGCGATGCCAGCGGTAAGGTGACCCACCAGAAGGTTTGCAACCGGCTGGCACCGACATCCCGGGCCGCTTCTTCCTGTGCCCGCTGGATATTTTTGAATGCGGCACTGGTTATCCAAGTCATGATGGTTAATGAGTTGATGATGTGGATAATCATTACACCGGTAAGCGTGCCGATGAGGTCGAATTTATAGAAAACAACACCGATGCTGATGTACAAACCCATTTTTGGGAACGCGTTCGATAGCAGGAACGAGAACAGGAAGAAGTGCTTGAACGGGAAAGACAGGCGGGCTAACGCATAGGCTGCTGGTATACAGACGAGCAATGACAGTGCTGTTGAAACAATGGCGATCATGTACGAGTTATAAAAGGCACTCGTCACGCCATCGCGCTCGATAATAAACTGGAACCAACGCAGGGACATTTGCTCTGGAACGTAATTTCGTTCGAATGCATTAAACCGAAAGGCTTCCATAACCATATTAGTCAGCGGACTAATAAAGAATACAACAAAGGAAATAAGCAGGAGTAACTCCAACCAGTTGGTGTTCCTTACGAAGTAAAGTGTTGCTCTATAAAATTTCATCGTGCCAGACCAAATAAAAAAGTTCGGCAATAATGACGGTGAAATATTTATTTTTTGCTACACCAAAATTAACTTAATGTTCTGGTTAAATGACAGGTTCAGATCTGATTATTACTGCAGAATTGAGTTTTTGGATTTAAATTGTTGTTTTTATTTGTCTTTTCTGGTTGTTTGATTTATCTCGAGAGCGCGTGAAATGTCGTGGTTGAAATTAATCTAATGTTTTTTGAAATATTAAATTTAAGTGAATGGTCATTTTCATTTAATGATTATTTTAGTAATTAATTAAATGTTCACGTTTATCTCATTGACTTTGTGCTTTTGCAATTTCTCTGCAATATTGAAAAGCGCCAATTAAATATCAGTTTAATATGATGATGGGTAGATTATGGGGAGTTTTAAATTAAAAATGCCAGCATGAAAGCTGGCATTGTTTTGATATTCTGAGCGAGAATTTAAACTTCGGTCTTCTCTTTATATTCGCACAGGTCTTCAATAATACAGCTGCCACAGCGTGGCTTGCGCGCTACACAGGTATAGCGTCCGTGTAGGATCAACCAGTGGTGGACATCGACCTTGAACTCTTTGGGAACAACCTTGAGCAGTTTCTCTTCAACCTGATCGACGTTTTTGCCCATAGCAAACTTGGTGCGGTTTGAGACCCGGAAGATATGGGTATCGACGGCAATGGTCGGCCAGCCAAAGGCGGTGTTGAGAACGACGTTGGCAGTCTTGCGTCCAACCCCCGGCAAGGCTTCTAGTGCCTCGCGGCTTTCAGGGACTTCGCCACCGTGTTTCTCAATCAGGATCTTACAGGTTTTAATGACGTTCTCGGCTTTCGAATTAAACAGGCCGATGGTCTTGATGTACTCCTTGACGCCATCCACACCGAGGTCGAACATAGTTTGTGGTGTATTGGCAACAGGGTAGAGCTTATCAGTGGCCTTGTTGACACTGACATCGGTGGCTTGAGCTGAGAGCAGGACTGCAATTAATAGCTCGAAGGGCGTGCTCCAGTTTAGCTCAGTTTCGGGGTGAGGGTTCTCCGCACGCAAACGTTCCAAGATCTGGACGCGTTTTTGATTATTCATACTAACTTCCGGCGTTGTCTACTCAGCAACACCAAGCATGAAAGGGGCGTTTGGCGTTGAATGAGTATATGTAATTATAGTTTTCTGTCCTGCTGGCGATCCCTCACCAGCAGTTTCATTCATTGTCTTAATTGGTAGTCGTGACTCGAGCCCGTTCAATGGCAGGTTTGTCCTGCGACTTGGCGGCTTTCTGTTCACGTTTACTATCAATAGCATTTTTCAGGGCAATCATAAAGCCAACACCGATAAAGGCACCCGGTGGCAGGATGGCTAGCAGGAAGCTGCTGTCGAAACTGAACACTTCAATACGCAGTGACGCGGCCCAGTCACCAAGCAGACGGTCAGCGCCGTCAAACAGCGTACCGTTGCCCAGAATTTCTCGCATAGCGCCAAGCACGACGAGGGCTGCAGTCATACCCATTCCCATCCATAATCCGTCCAGTAGGGCAGGGACAGGATCGTTTTTAGAGGCAAAGGCTTCCGCACGACCGATGATGATACAGTTGGTCACGATCAACGGGATGAAGATACCCAATGATTGATACAAGCCATAGGTGAAGGCATTCATCAGCAACTGGACACACGTCACCAGCGAGGCAATGATCATCACAAATACCGGGATTCGGATTTCTGATGGGACCCATTGCCTGACCAGTGAAACGATCAGGTTTGAGCCAACCAAAACGGCTGTGGTAGCCAATCCTAGGCCAAGGGCATTGGTGACTGTCGCAGAAACAGCAAGTAGCGGACATAACCCCAGCAATTGGACGATTGCCGGGTTGTTGTTCCACAAGCCATTTTTCATCAGTTCTTTATTCATCATCATTACTCACCCTGACAGTTCAGTGGCTGTTCGAATAGTCGCTGTTGGTTTGTCTGGTAATATAGCGATACTTTCTTCACGGCGCCCACAACGGCGCGCGGGGTTATCGTGGCACCGGTAAACTGGTCGAAATCACCGCCGTCCTTGCGTACCGCCCAGCGTGAGTCTTTATCGCCGTCAACACGTTTGCCGGTAAAGCTGTAAATCCAATCACTGATACGTGTTTCGATTTTGTCACCAAGACCTGGCGTTTCGCTATGGTTCAGGATACGAACGCCTGTTACCGTGCCTTCCAGATCGAGGCCGACAATAAGCTTGATAGCACCACTATAGCCATCCGGAGCAATAGCTTCGATAGCCATCCCAACTTTGTTGCCGTCTTTCTCGGCAATGTAGGCTGGCATTGGGCTGTCGGTACCCAAATACTGTTCGCTGGTAATCAAGGTACAACTTTTATATAGCTCATTATCATGGCTTTCTGCCGGGATAACTTGGTTAAGTACCTTGAGCAGTTCTTGCTGCTGCTGTTGCTCAATTCGCCCTGCTGTGAGCAGGTTGGTGACCGAAACTAAGCTGGTGGCCAGAATGGCAAAAATAGCCAGGATGCCACCATTTTTTTTCATTGCATTGATCATGGTTGCTTCCTCAGTGGCCGAAGGTGCGTGGTCGGGTGTAGTAGTCAATCAGCGGCACACACATGTTAGCGAGCAGAACGCTGAAGGCGACACCGTCAGGGAAGCCACCGAAGGTACGGATCAAAAAGACCAGCACGCCGATCACAGCGCCGAAGATCAAGCGGCCCTTGACGGTGGTCGAGGCCGAGACAGGATCGGTCGCAATGAAAAAAGCACCTAGCATGGTCGCACCTGAGAACAGGTGGAACAGTGGTGAAGCGGTATTATCAGGGCTGATCATAAACGCAATGGTACTGATGACGAACAATGCACCGAGCATACCTGCAGGGATATGCCACTGGATCACGCGCATTTTCAACATGATCAGGCCGCCGATCAAAAAGCCGAGGTTGACCCACTCCCAACCGATCCCGCCAATTAGGCCAAAAACAGGGCCAGAAAGGATCTCTGTTGCCGTATGGCCTGTTGTCAGTGATGTTTTTAACGTATCAAGCGGTGTCGCCATTGTCACGCCGTCGACCGACATACGAAGCTGATGAACGCTGAAACCGTCAGGGGTGAAGCCCGTTAGGATTGCCGTCACACTATCCAACAAACTAACAGGCTCTGCCGCCAATGATTGCGGTGGTAGCCAGGTGGTCATTTGTAGTGGGAATGAAATCAGCAGAACGACATAAGCCACCATGGCCGGGTTGAACAGGTTTTGTCCCAACCCACCATAAAGGTGTTTGGCGATGACAATCGCAAATAGGCAGCCAATAACACTTATCCACCAAGGTGCCAGAGG
The DNA here is from genome assembly GCF_014349205.1 of Photobacterium sp. BZF1. Taxonomy (NCBI): domain Bacteria; kingdom Pseudomonadati; phylum Pseudomonadota; class Gammaproteobacteria; order Vibrionales; family Vibrionaceae; genus Photobacterium; species Photobacterium sp. BZF1. Next base: position 17,229 of record NZ_JACSOF010000068.1, on the reverse strand, counting down.
TGGAATAGACAGGCCAATCAATACACCAGTTAACAATGCGCTGTTATCACGCAAATATGGCATCAAAGGGCGCTGGCGTAGTTTTAGAATCACAGCTTCAGTAGCCACACATAATGATGCAGCCAGCGCGATTTGGAGCAGTACGCCCCAGCCAAAGAAGTACCATTGGGCGGCAACGCCCAAGCCAGTACAAAGGATAACAGTGCGCATCAAGCTGCTGGTGCTTCGGCGACTGTGGGCATGGGGGGAGCTTGCAATATTAAAAGCCACAGTTAGTTTTCCTCATTATTTTCTTGTGCTTCTTTCGCAGCTTTACGTGCCTTAGCGCGGGCAACGGCAGCTGCGACAGCGGCTTTCTTCGGATCAACGTCAGCGTCGTCAGTTTGCTCTGGCTTGTCTTGTTCAGCAGGTGCTTCGGCTTGTGCCTGTTGAGCAGCCTTGCGTGCCTTGGCGCGTGCAACAGCAGCAGCGACAGCGGCTTTCTTCGGATCTACGTCAGCGTCGTCAGTTTGCTCTGGCTGGGCTTCTTCGGCAGGTGCTTCAACTTGTGCCTGCTGTGCAGCCTTACGAGCTTTAGCGCGTGCAACGGCAGCAGCGACAGCGGCTTTCTTCGGATCAACGTCAGCGTCGTCAGTTTGCTCTGGCTTGGCTTCTTCAACAGGTGCTTCAGCTTGTGCCTGTTGAGCAGCCTTGCGTGCCTTGGCTCGTGCTACGGCAGCGGCAACAGCAGCTTTCTTCGGATCAACGTCAGCGTCGTCAACTTGCTCTGGCTTGTCTTGTTCAGCAGGTGCTTCAGCTTGTGCCTGTTGAGCAGCCTTGCGTGCCTTGGCTCGTGCTACGGCAGCGGCAACAGCAGCTTTCTTCGGATCAACCTCAGCATCGTCAGTTTGCTCTGGCTTGGCTTCTTCGGCAGGTGCTTTAGCTTGTGCCTGTTGGGCAGCCTTGCGAGCTTTGGCGCGTGCAACAGCAGCAGCGACAGCGGCCTTCTTCGGATCAGCATCAGCTTGTGTTGCTGTATCTTCGGTTGGCTGTTCAGGCTCGCCACCTGACTCCTGTGCAGCTTTACGCGCTTTGGCACGAGCTATAGCGGCAGCGACAGCAGCTTTCTTTGGATCAGATTCTGCACTGGCAGGTTGTTCTTCCGTTGGCTCTGCTTTCGCATCAGCTTGCTGAGCAGCCTTACGGGCCTTAGCGCGGGCAATGGCTGCAGCAACAGCGTCTTTCTTGCTATCAGCGCTTTGCTCTGCTGGATTTTCAGCGTCAGTTTCAGTCTGTTCGGCGAGCTTGGCAGCTTTGCGTTCACGAGCTTGGCGCTTGCGCTCTTCACGCAGTTTTGCCATTTCGCTGTTATCAGGTACAGCGCTAGTGATCTTCGGTGCTGCATTTGAGGCATTAGCCGCCTCTGCTTGTTTAGCTTTGGCACGGGCAATGGCTGCGGCTACAGCGGGTTTCTTATCTGCTGTTTCTGAGCTAGCGGCGGCTTGTTTTGCTTTGACTCGGGCAATGGCAGCAGCCACAGCATCATCACCACCTTTCGCTGCCATATCCTTGCGGCGGTCTTCGGCTGCTTTCTTAAAGCGGTTTTCTCGTGCAGCTTTGTCGCGCTCAAAACGGGCTTGCTTGGCTTCGAAACGCTGTTTGGCACGTTCGGCATTCGCGGCTTCTTGCTGGTTAGCCCATATTTCAGCTTTGGCTTTGCGGTAATAGTTAACTAGCGGGATTTCGCTTGGACACACATAGGCACAAGCACCACATTCGATACAGTCGAATAGGTTGTACTCTTCACATTTGTCGTAGTCTTTGTCCTTGGCATACCACTGTAGCTGCTGTGGCAACAGAGAGGTTGGACAGGCATCAGCACAGGCGCTGCATCGGATACATGCCATTTCGTGGGTATGAAGGGGCAACTCACGACGTTTCGGCGTCAGGATACAGTTAGTGATCTTGGTGATCGGCACATTGGCGTGCGGCAGCGTGAAGCCCATTAACGAGCCACCAATAATCACACGCGGATACTTGCGGTCCGGTTTGTAGCCGTAATTATCCAGCAAGTAGGAAATAGGTGTTCCTAAGCGGGCAAAAACGTTACCACGTTGTTTGAAAGCCTCGCCGGTTAGGGTGACGACACGCTCAATCAGCGGTTCACCATCAATAATGGCGCGCTTGACAGCAAATGCGGTACCGACATTCTGTACCACAACGCCAACAGCCGAAGAGCGTGATTGGGTTGGCACTTCACGGCCGGTCAGGAGTTTTACCAATTGCTTAGAGCTACCCGAAGGGTATTTGGTCGGTATCACACGGATGATAATGTTGTCTTGTGCAGACACACATTTTTCCAGTGCCTTGATAGCTTCCGGCTTGTTATCTTCAATACCGATCAGGGTTAGTTTCGGCTTGACGATATGGCGAAGGATCCTGATCCCCTCGATCACCTCTTCTGCGTAGTCCTGCATCAGACGATCGTCGGCAGTAATGTAAGGTTCACACTCCGCGGCGTTGATAATCAAAATATCCGCCAACCCGAGGCTACCTTGTAGCTTACGGCCGGTCGGGAAACCTGCACCACCAAGGCCGGCAATGCCGCTTAGGCGGATAGCATCGATGAGTTCGGCGGGCTCAAGGGATTCGTAGTCAGCAATCTTGTGCTGGGAGCCCCATTGGTCTTCGCCATCACTTTTGATAACAACGCTGAGATCACTCAGACCAGAAGGGTGGGCAGTGGTTCTCTGTTCAATGGCTGTGACGGTGCCCGATGTCGGCGCATGGACTGGCACACACATGCTCATGTCACTTTTGGTCAATGGCTGACCTTTCAGCACTTTGTCACCAACACTGACCAAGATCTCGCCTTTGGTACCGATATGCTGCTTGAGCGGAAGTACCAATTCGTCGGGAACGCCTGCATGAGTGATCGCAGTACGGTTCGACAGGGTCTTATTCTCGGCAGGGTGGATACCGCCTGGGAAGTCCCACAGCTGACCTTGTTTGATTTGTTCAATAATAGACAGCATGTTACTTCACCGTGCTTTCATTGTTATCGGCTGGAATATTCACAACAGGGATTTGGTTCAAATCCCATTGCCAGCTCTCAGGCGTTGTTTCTACCGGGATCATTTCAATACAATCGGTCGGGCAGGGTGCCACACAAAGATCACAGCCGGTACACTCATCTTTGATGACCGTATGCAGGGCTTTCGTCCCCCCAACAATCGCATCAACAGGACAAGCTTGAATACATTTGGTGCAGCCAATACACATATCTTCATGAATAAAGGCGACTTTCTTGATGCTTTTCTCTGCATCGTGGGCAGATTCCTGAACCTCTACACCCATTAAATCAGCGAGCTTTTCGATGGTCTGCTGACCACCTGGAGGACACTTGTTGATGTCATCTCCGTTAGCGATAGCTTCAGCGTAAGGGCGACAGCCAGGGTAGCCACATTGACCACACTGGGTCTGGGGCAAGATAGCGTCAATTTGCTCGACGATAGGATCGGCTTCGACCTTAAAACGGATCGATGCAAAGCCCAATATCAAACCGAAAATTGCGGCTAGGGCTGCAATGGCAATCACAGCAATGATTAATCCACTCATGTTACAGTTTCACCAATCCAGTAAAGCCCATAAAGGCAAGTGACATAAGACCTGCAGTGATCATCGCAATGGAAGCGCCTTTAAACGGAGCTGGTACATCTGCTGCAGCAATACGTTCACGCATGGAAGCGAAAAGAATGAGGACTAAAGAGAAACCAGCAGCGGCACCGAAACCATAAATAACCGACTCAATGAAGTTGTGGCGCTCGTTGATGTTGAGCAGGGCCACACCCAGAACGGCACAGTTTGAGGTGATCAGCGGTAGGAAGATGCCCAGCAAGCGGTATAGGGTCGGGCTCGTTTTGTGTACCACCATTTCTGTGAACTGTACAACTACCGCAATCACTAAGATAAAACTTAGCGTTCTAAGGTATTGGATACCTAAAGGTACGAGAATGTAGGTTTCGACTAAGTAAGCACACACTGACGCCAATGTAAGCACAAAAGTGGTCGCTAGCCCCATACCAATGGCCGTTTCCAGTTTTTTGGAAACCCCCATGAAGGGACAAAGTCCTAAAAATTTAACCAGTACAAAGTTGTTGACCAACACTGTACCTACGAGGAGGAGTAGGTATTCAGTCATACCGCCGTAATACTATTTGCAAAAGATCCTTATATTATCTTCCTTTGTTGCACCTATAACAACTCCCCTTGAGCAGGGTTTTTCTTCTTCGGCGACCTTTTCGCCATTCATTGCTGCAAAGTTAATGCAACTTAATGCGCTATTAACATTTTTGCCCAGTCTGGTCGTTTAATTTATCCATGATGTGGCGTGGTTATACTTGCCAGTATATCTGGACAAACATGCAAAGCATTACCGAAGAAAATGCCTGTTTAGTTAATTCTTGTTCGTTTTGTAACCAACCGCGTTTTGATACGTAGAAATTTGCTTCATTGGTCAATTTGGTACTAAAAAATAGCTTGATTTCCTTCAGCCCAGACAGCACAAGGGTTTAGCCCACTTATCCACGGAAACTGTGGATAACTATGTTGATGGATGCTTGGAAACTAGGGTTCTCGTTCATCTCTATGCCGTTGTGGTTAAAATGTGACCAAGATCGGATATGCAATAAACCACTGTTATAGGTGGGGTGTTAGAGGAGAAAAATGTGCTGGGGGTTAAAGATAGAGTGATTACTTTAGAGATAAATTAGATGCAACTATGCTGTGAATTGATATAAATCAAAACTTGGATAAGTTGTGGAAAGTTTCCTCAAAAGCATATTTTGAAGAAAAGAAATTATGGCCAAGCTGACCGGAAGGTAAACAACATAGGATTGTTGCGTGGGCGGTGATAATACGCGGCTAACCAGCGGCGGTCAAGATTTATTATTATGATTAAGGGCACTCTCGTTTGTCATTTCCGGTGAGGGTTATTGACATAACTTTCAGTCGTAGGACAATGGTCAGCAATACTGATCATCTAACCAGTACGGTTTTATATCATGGAAAATCCTTCAAGTAAGACGTTCAAACTTTCTTCCCGCTATTCTCCTTCCGGTGACCAGCCAACGGCTATCAATCAGTTACTTGAAGGTTTGGATTCAGGGCTCGCTCACCAGACGTTGTTGGGCGCAACAGGTACCGGTAAAACATTCACGGTGGCCAATGTAATTGCCGAGGCAGACAGGCCAACTTTGATCCTTGCCCCGAACAAGACCTTGGCGGCGCAGCTTTACGGCGAAATGAAAGAGTTCTTTCCAGAGAACGCGGTCGAGTACTTTGTCTCCTACTACGACTACTATCAGCCGGAAGCCTATGTACCAACGACAGACACCTTCATTGAAAAAGATGCGTCAGTGAATGCTCACATCGAGCAGATGCGCCTTTCTGCCACCAAGGCCTTGATGGAGCGTCGCGATGTAATCATTGTTGCGTCGGTATCGGCTATCTATGGTCTGGGCGACCCTGATTCCTACCTCAAGATGATGTTGCACGTACGTCGTGGCGATATTTTGGACCAGCGTGATGTGCTGCGTCGCTTGGCCGAACTGCAATACACCCGAAATGATGTGGCTTTTGAGCGTGGTAATTTCCGGGTAAGGGGAGAAGTGATCGATATTTTCCCGGCTGAATCTGAAAAAGAAGCGGTAAGGATCGAGCTGTTTGATGATGAGGTGGATTGCATCAGTATGTTTGACCCGCTGACAGGGGCCATCCTTCAGCGGGACCTACCTCGTTGCACTATTTACCCTAAAACTCACTACGTAACGCCTAGGGAGCGGGTGCTGGAAGCTATCGATGGCATTAAAGATGAGCTTGAAGGGCGTAAAAAGCAGCTGTTGGAAAACAACAAGCTGGTTGAAGAGCAGCGTATTAGCCAACGAACCCAGTTCGATATCGAGATGATGATGGAGCTGGGCTTTTGCTCGGGGATCGAAAACTATTCCCGTTACCTCAGCGGCCGTGTCGAGGGTGAGCCGCCACCAACCTTGTTTGACTACCTTCCACCGGATGGCCTGCTGATCATCGATGAGTCCCATGTCACCGTCTCACAAATCGGCGCCATGTATCGCGGCGACCGTTCGCGCAAGGAGAATTTGGTGGAATATGGTTTCCGCCTCCCTTCTGCATTGGATAATAGGCCGCTTAAGTTTGAAGAGTTTGAGTCTTTGGCACCGCAGACACTATATATCTCGGCAACGCCTGGCAAGTATGAGATCGAGAAATCTGGTGGGGATATTGCAGAACAAGTAGTCAGGCCGACGGGCTTGCTGGATCCGCAAATTGAAGTGCGTCCAGTTGCGACCCAGGTGGATGATCTACTGTCGGAGATCCGGATCCGCGAGGCCAAGCAGGAGAGGGTACTGGTCACGACCCTGACCAAGCGCATGGCAGAAGATCTCACCGAGTACTTGACCGAACATGATGTAAGAGTGCGCTACCTGCACTCGGATGTCGATACGGTAGAAAGGGTTGAGATCATTCGTGATCTGCGCTTGGGTGAGTTCGACGTACTGGTTGGGATCAACTTGTTGCGCGAGGGCTTGGATATGCCAGAAGTGTCGCTGGTGGCGATCCTTGATGCAGATAAAGAAGGTTTCTTACGCTCAGAACGTTCGTTGATCCAGACTATAGGCCGAGCAGCTCGTAACTTGGAAGGTAGGGCGATTCTCTATGCCGATAGGATCACCGGCTCAATGGAGCGGGCGATGAATGAGACCGAGCGTCGTCGTGACAAGCAGATTGCCCATAACGAAAAGCATGGCATTGTGCCTAAAGCGCTCGAGACTAAAGTGTCAGATATCATGGAACTTGGTGCGCCCGGTAAAGGCAATAAAGCCAACCGAGCAGCACAGCTTCATAAAGTGGCCGAGAAGAAAGGGACTTATACCACAATGTCTCCACAAGAATTGGAGACTGAAATCCTACGGCTTGAAAAAGACATGTACGATGCTGCCCAGAACCTGGAGTTTGAAACAGCAGCGGATCTTAGGGATAAAATTCACACATTGAGAGAGCAATTTATTGCCAATAGCTAATCAGAGCCTGTGCATTTTGGAAACGTGGTAAATCGCAGGCAAAAAAAAGCCAACCGATAATAGGTTCGGTTGGCGTCATTGTTTTAGTGAAATAATTCCACAAACAACGTCAGTTGGCTAGGTTGACTCTCAGGAAGAGTCAATTTTATTAAAGCAGTATGCGTGCCAACTTTTTATAGTCCTCTTTAGTTGTACTTTTTTAGGGGGTTAACAGCAAAATTAGTCGTCTATAGTAATAATTTGTGGATAGGAATTTGCATTTTGCAAACCAATATGCGATTCATAATGCTAATGGCATGATAGTTTGGCTATATTTAAGCGATTACTTAGAAAAAGTCGCACCATATTTTTTCTTTTGTTTACAATTAGTAAAGATTGATGGGACTTGGAGGGGCAATGGAAAGCAGAACAAACCAACGCCGTATTCTGATGGTTGAAGATACGGCCTCAGTCGCAGCGTTATATAAGTCATACCTCAATCCACTGGGCGTATCCGTAACCATTGTCGGTACGGGGACCGAAGCACTGGAATTCGTCAAAGACGTCACGCCCGATCTCATCTTACTTGACTTGAGATTGCCAGATATGGAAGGCATGCAAGTTTTAGAAGAGGTAAAGCGGGATAACCCGAGTATCCCCGTTGTCATCATGACAGCGCATGGCTCCATTGATGTTGCGGTCGAGGCCATGCGTTATGGCGCTAAAGACTTTTTGATCAAGCCATGTGAGGCCGATCGATTACGTGTCACGGTCAATAATGCGCTAAAGGACGAAGACAGGAAGGCCAAAGGCGAAACGTCCCAGTCGACGTCTAAGCAATCAGGGGCTCAATACCAAGGCTTTATTGGTAACAGCTTGCCAATGCAGGCGGTTTACCGGGTTATTGAATCTGCTGCATCCAGTAAAGCAACGGTATTTATTACCGGGGAAAGTGGTACTGGTAAAGAAGTGTGTGCAGAAGCCGTGCACGCAGCAAGTCCTCGCAATGACAAACCGTTTGTCGCCCTCAACTGTGCAGCCATTCCTAAAGAGTTGATCGAAAGTGAATTATTTGGCCATGTGAAAGGGGCGTTTACCGGCGCATCGACAGAGCGTCAGGGCGCGGTTGAATTAGCCAACAATGGTACGTTGTTCCTTGATGAACTGTGTGAAATGGATTTGGATTTGCAAAGCAAATTGCTTCGGTTTATCCAAACCGGTACCTATCAAAAGGTGGGTTCTTCAAAAACCAGTACCGTGGATGTTCGCTTTGTTTGCGCGACCAATAGGAATCCATGGCTAGAAGTGCAAGAAGGGCGTTTTCGTGAAGATCTCTACTATAGATTGCATGTCATCCCTGTGACCTTGCCACCGCTTCGTGAACGTGGTGGCGATGTCATGGAGATAGCCCACGCCCTACTGGCGCTGATGTCAGTCGAAGAAGGCAAAAACTTCACCCGCTTTTCACCGCAAGTTAGCACTTTATTTGAACAGTACCACTGGCAAGGTAATGTTCGTGAACTGCAAAACGTTATTCGCAACATAGTTGTGTTAAATTCTGGTGAAGAAGTGACCTTGGAAATGGTACCCCCACCAATAAACCAAGGTGGCGTTAAAATTGCATCACATCAACCTGTTGCTTCTGGAAATACGTCTGAGGAGTCACCTCAGCTACAGACAAGCACAACACAAATAATAGATAAATCGCAGGTTGAACCGCTGTGGATTGTTGAGAAGCGCGCAATCCAAGCCGCAATTGACGCTTGTGATGGCAATATTCCACGTGCTGCGGGTTTGTTGGAAGTTAGCCCGTCAACAATTTACCGTAAATTACAAACCTGGCAGGAAGCGCAAGGTTAGTTGTAGGGAGAGAAATACATGGCAATGACAATTAATGCTGAAACCATCAAACGCATGGCAGATGAAGTCGGCGAGGAAACATTGACATTACTCCTCAATGTATTTAGCGATGAATTGGAGCAGTACCAGCGACAGCTTTCCGATCAGCCTTCGATCAAGCAGGTTAGAGAGATCAGTCACGCCATTAAAAGTAGTGCGGCCAGCTTTGGTGCTGATGATCTTGCTGATATGGCGCAAGAGTGTGAGTCGCGTGTTAAGCAAGGACAGGACGAGTGGATTGTAGACCACCTGCCTGAGTTCAGGCAGATGGTTGAAGGGATGGCGGTTGAGTACAAGCGCCTAGCCAGCCATGATAATCCCGTGAATAGCCTGTTTTAACTTTTCCCTGTCGTGTCGCCATTGATGGTTATTCGATGCGAGTGAGGCAATGTGCTGGTTGTATCTCTCATCCAGCTCCTCACGTTTGACATCGGTAAGTACAGTATCTATTAGGCGACCGCCCATCGAACGCTCACACCAATTGAGCATTTGTGACAGGTCCATCATCCCTGCTGGCCCATACTCTTTGTCCAAGTTGGTGACAAAGACAATTTTGGCCTGGCACTTCTTCAATGCCACTTCGATTTCTTTCAGTAGCAATGGCGGCATCACACTTGTTAGGAAACTGCCCGGACCTAGCAGAACGATATCGGCTTGCTGAATCGCGACGACCGCTTCTTTGGTTGCCGGCACTGCAGGCTCAATATATAAACGCTGAGGGATATCAGACAACTCATCAACGCTGGTCTCACCACAAATGATCTCTCCGCCTGTTGTCATGGCGGAAAGATCAGCTGGGTGTTCGGTCATCGGCACGATATGGGTTTTCACCTTTAGCATATCGCGGATCAAATTGATCGCTTCCAGAGGCCTCACCGAGAGGTTATCCAGTGCTTTTAGCATCAGGTTCCCTAGGTTGTGGCCGTTTAATTCACCATTACCCCGGAAGCGGTATTCGAAGATCATCGAGCCAACAGACGGCTCAGTAATGAGCTGGTTAATACAGTTTCTGGTATCCCCCCAGGCGATACCACCCTGGCAGGCTCGGATACGACCGGTTGAACCGCCATTGTCCGTTGTGGTGACAATGCCGGTGACATTCTCGCCAAACTCAGAGAGAGCCGAAAGCATACGGCCCAGGCCATGACCGCCTCCAATAGCGACAATTTTGGTTTCATTAATACTTTTTTCTGTTGTATAGGTCATCGTTGGCAGAAAAGTGTGAGCTAAGTAGATTAATTGCAGTGTAACGCGTTAACCACACTGAAGACAAAATATGTCATTGTTGTGGTACGCCAGTCACGGATTGTGGACGAAGAGAGGGTAAAAAAATGCCCTCAAACAAGTTGAGGGCCAATTGGTTAGTACGGCAGTTGAAGCAGGTACAGCATTACAGCAGTTGATAAGGAACACGAGTTAATGCGGTTTTTGCATGATGCTAATCAGATAGTCATATGTGTCTGAGCAGTTCGGTGCACTTAACAGCATCTGCTTTTCACTGGCAGGTACGGGGAGTAATTCGAGCCAACGCTGACAGAGCCAGCTCAGATTATCAAATTGCTTTTTCTGGTGTAGTTCACCAAGCTCCGGGTGTTTATTGAACATTTGTTTGAGCTTCTCTGCCAAAATCTGCTGGTCTTGGCGAACTTCTGTTTCTGGCCAAGGCGGAATGAATTGGCAATCGCCACAGAAAAAACCGTCGTCAGTTTCTTCCATATGATCAATGGTAAAATTTTCATGTCCGGCAACAGTAACGATTAAACAACCGTTGTTAGGCGAAACGTCGAAGTCTTCAACTGTGACACGTGTGCCGATTTGGAAGAAGTGATGGCCGTGTTCGTCTTGGTCAAACATACAAACACCAAAACTGTTACCTTCTCGCATTGCGGCTTTGAATGCTGCCATCTGAGGCCCAGGAGCAATACGGAGAGGGATGCGTCCACCGGGTAAGACGTGGCGTTTTTGGAATAGTAGCGGTATGTAAGTATTCATAGTCTAATCCGGTTGCTGTTGTCTGATGAAATAGACATTGCAAATGGGATACCAAGATTACATACCGCCTAAAAAAACGATTTCTAGCGCGTTTGACTCTATTTATCGTTGTAAAATGCAAAAAAGTACCAATTCGCAAATTGCATTTTGCGAATTATTTTTGATTCGCAATGATTTTCATGGCGCTATCACTAGGTAATAACTCCAAGTGGCTTTGCTCATCAAAGTACCAGCCCTTGATTAATCCTTTCTCCTGCATATCAATAAAACCATTAATAACTAATTTGGCCTGCTCACGGGCGTGTGCCGAATCGAGCCCCTCTTCGCGTTGTAAGTAGAGGGCAATATCATCGACTGTCGCAGATTCAATAATATTGGACATAATATCCTCACTATTAGTAAGAAAATTTTCGGGTATTCCCTTTAGTAGTATTGTCGTGAAATCGGCTGAAAGGTAGAATGCAGCACGAAAAACCTGTGAGGTTTGCCTGTATGGCCATTCCTCTGATATTTTTATAAGTAATACGCTGTTGTGCGCATTTTGGTTTTATCCGGTGCTGTACAATTGCCATGCTCCGAGCTTTCTTCACTAAGTTCCTTTTAGCAAAGGGATAAGTGACTAAAGCCAGTGACAGGTTGTCACCAGGGTCGATAAAGAAATGCATCGGCCTCCCGTACTTGGAAAGGTGTTCCGTGGCGAAACAATTTGAAGATAATTTTCATCGCAAGTTCTATTACTTGCGATTGTCGGTTACAGACGTCTGTAACTTTAAATGTACCTATTGCCTTCCTGATGGCTACCATCCTCAACAGAAGAAGAAGCCATCCTTCCTGACGCTCGATGAAATCGAGCGCGTGACAGGCGCGTTTGCCGAGTGTGGCACGTCAAAAGTGCGCATTACTGGCGGTGAGCCAAGTCTACGTCGTGATTTTACCGATATCATTCGTACCGTTGCCGAGCAACCGGGTATCCGTAAAGTCGCTACTACGACCAATGGCTATCGCATGGCCAAGCATGTTCACGAGTGGCGAGAAGCCGGCCTTACCCATATCAATGTCAGTGTTGATAGCCTTGATCCTAAAATGTTCTACCAGATAACCGGTGAGAACATGTTTAATCAGGTGATGGAAGGGATCGATGCGGCATTTGACGCCGGTTTTGAGCAGGTCAAGGTCAATACGGTATTGCTCAAAGACCTCAACTCCCAGCAGCTACCGCAGTTCCTTGACTGGATCAAGACGCGGCCAATCCAGCTGCGCTTTATCGAACTGATGCAGACCGGTGAAATGGACGAGCTGTTCAACAACCACCACGTCTCGGGTGTCAGCATTCGAAACTACCTTATAGCTAATGGCTGGGTATTGAAGCTGAAAAGCAACAATGACGGCCCGGCGCAGGTCTTTTGTCATCCTGATTACCAGGGTGAAATTGGATTGATCATGCCTTACGAGAAAGATTTCTGTAAGAGCTGCAACCGCTTGCGCGTCTCTGCGTTGGGTAAACTGCACTTATGTCTGTTTGGCGACCATGGTGTGGATTTACGTGATCTGCTTCAGCAAGATGAGCAGCGCGATGAGCTTATTGCCCGCATTCAAGGTGGTTTGGCTGAAAAAGCGGTGAGCCATTTCCTCGATGAGGGAAATACCGGCATGACACCAAACCTAGCCTCTATTGGTGGCTAAACGCCACCTTTTCAAATTTTCTTTTTCTGTTTTGGGACAGACGGATGAACCAATTTACGCATATCAATGCTTCTGGGGAAGCTAACATGGTTGACGTGTCAGCGAAAAATGACACGGTTCGAGAAGCACGCGCTGAAGCTTTTGTGCATATGGCGCCAGAAACTCTACAGTTGATCGTTTCGGGTCAGCACCACAAAGGCGACGTATTTGCCACCGCGCGCATTGCCGGTATCCAGGCCGCGAAAAAAACTTGGGATTTGATCCCTCTTTGCCATCCATTGCTACTATCGAAAGTCGAAGTACAACTGGAAGCCATTGAAGCAGAAAACATGGTTCGTATTGAGTCGTGCTGTAAACTGGCAGGTAAAACCGGCGTTGAGATGGAAGCGCTGACAGCGGCATCTGTTGCCGCCCTGACAATCTATGACATGTGTAAGGCTGTCCAGAAAGACATGGTGATTGGCCAAGTGCGCCTACTGGAAAAAACGGGCGGCAAGTCTGGGCATTTTAAGGTGGAATCATGATTAACGTATTATTCTTCGCTCAGGTTAAAGAGTTGGTGGGTGTTGATCACCTAGAGGTAGCGGCTGACTTTACTACCGCTGAATCTTTGCGCCAGCATTTGACGGAAAAAGGGGATAAATGGCAATTGGCATTGGAGCAGGGCAAACTGCTGGTGGCCATTAACCAAACTATCAGCTCTTTGGACAGTGAAATCAAAGATGGTGACGAGGTTGCTTTCTTCCCGCCTGTAACAGGGGGTTAAGCATGATTTCAGTTCAATTTGATGATTTTTCTGTTGCTGAGGAATATGCTCTGCTGTCAGAAGGGACTGATGCCGGAGCGGTCGTTACCTTTGTCGGGAAGGTGCGTGACTTCAACCAAGGGGATGCCGTAACAGGTTTGTCGTTGGAGCATTACCCGGGAATGACTGAGAAGTCTCTGGAAGAGATTGTCGAGCAAGCCCGCGAGCGCTGGCCTTTGCTGAAAACGCGTGTTATCCACCGAGTGGGTGATCTTGAGTTGGGTGATCAGATTGTCTTCGTTGGCGTGACCAGTGCCCACCGTGGTGCGGCATTCGAAGCCTGTGAGTTCATCATGGACTTTCTTAAAACCCGTGCGCCATTCTGGAAGAAAGAGCAAACGCCGGATGAGTCTCGCTGGGTTGATGCTCGCGAAACGGATACATCAGCAGCTGATCGCTGGAAGCAAAAATAATTTTGCTTATTTCTGGCACCTGTATCTTGCAGGTGCCAATATAACCACGCCACACGCCACACGCCACACGCCACACGCCACACGCGCATAAACTTTCTTTATTATTCAGCTATTTTTTCACCAATCTCTATGCTACTTTGGAATTAAGGGTATAAATAACCATTTAAAGTGAATGGTTATGGTTTTGCTGGCTTGTTGGACTAAGCCAGATGCAATGCAAGCAATAGAAGGAGTACGCCTATGATCAGGAGCGATCGACTACTCTATGAACTTGAGCCAGAGGGTTTTGGCGGCCGCCACTGTGAATCTTGGGAAGAGTGGCAGCCGAAAGCCAATCAGGTTCTCCCCAATTTTCCCGACGATGTACTGAAGCAGTGGCTATATCGACATTGGAAGGGGGTTGTCTGTAACTGGGGTTGGCTGGATTTTCAGTCAATGCGGTTCGAACTACAGTCCTGGACCAGTGAGCAAATTCAGTCACAGATCCGCACCCCTCATCAAGAGGTCGTTGATAAATTATCACGTCGTATGACCAACCCAATTTTTCAACGAAGTTGGCTTGTACAAGAAATGCAAGAGAAGGGGACTTGGCCACAAGCACCAATCGTTTTGAAGTATGAACGTGATATTCCTATGGTCAATGGCAAGTCGCTAAGAGCACCTTATAATCTTCTGGAAGGTCACCATAGATTGGCGTATTTGAACAAGATTATTGACCAAGGTGCATATCACCAAGATCGACATGATATTTGGATGATTCATATACCGCTTCATTAAGTTTTGAGTTAATCATTCACCCATCGTTTGTTAAAAAGGGAGCAGCTATCAAGCTGCTCCCTTTTTTATTGATCTGGTTTCCTATCGAATAAGCGGGTTGTTGCCCGTTAAACTCGTTCCACTTGTTAATGTTTTGTTTCGTTTATAGTTCAAAAAGTAACCGTTTGGTTGTGTTTCTTATATCTATTTTTTTATTTTATAAACTTCTTATTCCATTTTGTTATTGATAGATTTCAAATTTAGACTAGTTGCTAGCTGAATAAAACCTTAACAGACTGCGGGGTTTTTTGAATAATGATGGGGGTTTTGAGGTTTTTTGTGATTTTTTATGCTTGCCTTTAGGTTGTTTTAGGTTGGTGTTTTATGTTGTTTTACTTTTTTGTGTCGGTTTTTTGCTCTGTTGATGAATTTTTTTGTTGTTGTTATGTTTCATTTCGGCTCAGGACGAGTCAGAAAGATTAAAAAAATTATTACAGGTAAGTAAAAATGAAAAAAACACTTCTAGCAGTAGCAATCCCAGCAGTATTTTTCGCCAACTCCGCATCAGCAGTTGAAATCCTTAAAACCGACGAAGCTCTAGTCGATTTTTACGGTCAGCTTCGTACTGAGGTGAAAAAGCTAGATGGCAAGGATGTCACTTTGAATGCTGGTTCTTCACGTGCAGGTGTACAGGCACAGTACGCTGTTACAGATTCGGTAGATATCTTCGGTAAGGTTGAGTTCGGTTTGAACTACAACACAGCTTCTGAAGATTACACCATGAAAAACCGCCTACACTTCGCCGGTGTAGACACAGATTTCGGTAAGTTCTCATTCGGCCGCCAGTGGGTGGTTGCGGATGATATCTACGGCGCAGATTACTCATATTTCTTCGGCGGTACCGCATTACGTTACTCAACCCTTTCAGGTGCCCGTCACGATTCTCTAATCAAATACAACTACGAAGGTGAAAACTTCATCGTCGCGGGTAACGTTGGTTTGGCAGAAGATGATACTAACCAAGAGCTAGCAGAACTATATGTTGCTTCTAGCCTTGGTGACTTCAACTTCCACATCGGTGGTGGTGTAAACCGCGATAAGACTTTTGATGTTGACGGTGAAACTGCTGATATTGAAAACACCTACTACGAAGGTACGGTTGAATATACATTCGGCCCAGCCCTGATTGGTTTTACTTACTACAATGCTGAGCTTGAGAACAAAGGCACTGGTGCAACTATCGATGAAGATGGCTTCAGCCTTGCAGGTACTTACAGCTGGGCTGACAATGCAACAGCGTACGCTGGCTATGAATATGTAGAGCAAGAATCAAAAGTACTGGATACAGATGGTGACGGTAAAGTGTTCTACGTTGGCACTGACTACCACTTCAACAGCTGGTCACGAATCTATGTTGAGTACGCATATGCTGATGGTGATACGCTTGGTTACACTAACAAAGGTAGTGACAGCTTCGTAGGCGTTGCCTCTGCAGACGGCGAGAGCAGCTTCGCTGTAGGTGCCCGCGTTTACTGGTAATCACCCAAACGTTCATTGTCTTATTTATTTTTTGCCCGGCCATGCGCCGGGTTTTTTTATGCCAAAAAAAACTGGAATGACTAAAAGGTATATAAAGGAGGAGGTTAATCAAATTTCTTTAAGTGCTGGTAGCATTTACGCTCGGCAGCATTGAGTTCCATCATCAACAGGTTGATATCGCTCTGCTGCTGTTTGAGTCTTTGTTGGCGTAATTGGATGGTCTGCAGCATTTGCTGTACCTGTGAGGGGGTCTGAGCGCCAGAGTCATAGAGTTGGAACAGTTCCTGTATCTCTTGCAGACTAAAACCCAGTCGCTTTCCCCGTAGTATGAGGATCAGCCTCGCTCTGTCATGCCTCGAAAATATCCTCACTTTTCCTTGCCGCATGGGTGTGAGTAGGCCCTGATCCTCATAAAACCGGATGCTACGAAGGGTAACTGAAAACTCCTCGGCAAGTTGGGAAATGGTATACGCGTCAGTTGGCTTGTTGATATCCATAGTTTCTTCCCTGCGGCATTATACTTTTTATCTATGATTGATCCCTGATCTTCACGGATCATTTCATAACAAGATGAAGATCACAAGTTTCTAACATGTACTGCTTAGCAAAGGCTGGCAAGTAAGAAAAGAAAGCCCCTCGATGAGGGGCTTTGTGGACTTGTCTATCAAGTTGATACGCTTATTCCGCTTTTGGCTTGCGTGATTTTGGCACATAGCCGTGGCGGACGCGGGAAGGGCTTGGACGCGAAAAACAACCAGCTGGTCTCATTTTTTCTTTACTCTCAAGGATAACGGAACGGGAACGGAATGATGGTTAAACCAAAGGTTTAACCAACAAAATGATAGTAGCGTTAATGGGGAGTGATAGAAACGTATCAAAGTTGAAAAGTTCACTATGTGATAACTTAGTCTATCAAATAATTTTTATATGCATTTTGGTTATTATAAACACGTGCTTGCCGTGGTACATCAGGCAGGATTTCGAATCCTGTGCCATAGTTAATGCTGTGCCAGACCTTATCTAGCCCACCTGCGGCAAAGAGAGTTGAGGCATAGAATACAGATAACTTATGGGTCAATAGTGC
>NZ_JACSOF010000067.1:0-33374 GCF_014349205.1 Photobacterium sp. BZF1 | reverse complement strand
AACCGCAATGATGGTGCAAATGCGACTTTCCAATATGAATCTAACCTTGCCGGCCGTTTCAATCAGCTGACATACGGCTTTGATTACATGGACAAGACCACCTCGAGCACATATGGCGGAACACCGTTTATGAAAGAAAGTGCCGAGACAGCAGCGGTGTTTGCCGAAGACCGACTTCAGGTTCTAGAGGCGGTTGCGGTAACGGCAGGCTTGCGCTACGACAACTACAAACGGAAAGCGACCAATGACAATGATACCTTTGACGAGGTGACCTGGAGCCTGGGGGCGGAATGGGATGTTACCCAGCACTGGACCCTGTTTGCCAATTCCCGCTCGCTGTTCAAAGGGCCGGAGCTGCTGGAAACATTTATTGCGTACCAAGATGTCGCCTTCCTGGCTGAGGATATCAAGCCGGAAACGGGTTTGAATAACCAGATTGGTGCCCGTTATTTGCAGCACTTTGGTGATCATACCCTTAGTGGCAACCTGACACTTTTCAAGACAGATATCGATGATTATATCGGTGAGTCTTACCAACCGGATGGCACCTACCTTACTGAGAACATCGGTGACGTCGAACTTAAAGGTTTTGAATTTAGCGTTAACTATCGTTACGAGTCGCTATTTACCCGTGCCTCTTATGCCCGCTCAGACAGCGAAAACAAAACAACGGGTGGCCCATTGGTCGCAGGGAATGGACGTAGTGCGGATCTGGGCGACAGCATTTCGTTCGGGATTGACTACTACTTCGACAGCGTTGATACCGCAGTAGGATGGACCTCGCTCTTTGTACTTGAAGAAGACAATGTACTAGAAGGCCAACCAGAGAAACCTTCGTACAACACTCATGATATGTATGTTCAGTGGCAGCCACGTCAGCTCAATGACCGCTTGTTGGTAACATTTGGCATCGATAACATCTTTGATGAAGCATACACCTCACATGCATCCCGTTCAGGGCTAGCTAGAGGTACTACTCTGGATGATCTAGAGCCGGGCCGAAACTACAAACTCTCTGCTTCCTATCAGTTTTAACCTTCACGGAGCACGGGCCTGAGGTAATGCAGGCCCGTTTTATACATGGAAAAAATACAAACAACACTCAGTTCGCCGCATTGTGCCAAATACTTGGTAACCCTCTGCCGTCACTTTGCCCGAAAGGTGCCAGCCGAATGGGACGAGTACAGTGGCGAAGTCACTTTCGCAATGGGGACTTGTCGTTTTTCGCTAGGGCATGAAGGGCAGCAACTTGATGTGCTCTGTGAGGCCGAAAATAAAGAAAACCTTCATATGGTGCGGCAAATCATCGAGCACCACCTCACTATGTTTTCACGCCGGGAAACCTTGGCGGTGAAATGGCAATAGTACGATGGGCAACTTCCGGTAATGGGATAGTAGATAAAGGAAAATTAATGAATCAGAGTAGAAGGAAAGGGATGTTATTGAAATGGGCTGGCTCAGTGCTGAGTGCTTGTTTTATGTTTATGTCGTATCAGGCCCAAGCAATAACGATTGAGCATGCCAAAGGGGTGACCCAGTTTGCGGCTTCCCCCAAGCGGGTCGTTGTGTTGGGCAATGCAAGCTTGGATGTGCTTGATAAAATAGGTATCAAGCCTGTCGCGACTCCCCATGCAATGCTTCCTGAGTATCTGGCAGGTTATCGTTCAAACACAGTTAACGCAGGTGCATTTTTCGAACCGGATCTCGAGGCAATATTCAATGCAAAACCGGATGTAATTATTGTCGAAAAGCGGATGATGAAAAGCTACAACCAGCTCAGAAAAATCGCACCGACAATCGTATTTGACCTGAGTGGCGATCATTACTGGGTTGAGACCCAAGCCAACTGGCGGATGCTTGGGAAACTGTTTGAAAAAGAGCAGCAAGTTGAAGCTTATATCTCAAAACTTCAGCAGCAATTTGATGCAATTCACAACGAAGTGACAGAGCGGCAGCTATCCAGTTTGATGCTGATGAATAACGGCAGCCAGGTGGCGATGTTTGGCAAGGGAAGTCGCTTTACCGTTGTGTTTGATGAATTTGGCTTTACCGAGTCGGCATCCAGCAAAGAAGCCTCCAAGCCAACTCCGCATGGTAACCTGATTTCGTTTGAGTATATCTTCGATGCCAAACCCGATGTCATTTTCGTTATCGACAGGGAGCAGGCCATTGGAAAGCGAGAAGGGCATGCCAAAGTGATGTTCGATAATAAATTGGTAAAAGCGACGCCTGCTGGCCAAAACCAGCGTGTTGTGTTTGTCGATCCCAATGCGTGGTATATCTCGGGTGGGGGCATAACGGCTACCGAGAGTATGCTCAATGATGTCAGCAGCGCTTTGAATTGATGTAGAAAACATATTCATTGCAGTTAAAAAAAGACCTCACGTTTGTACGTGAGGTCTTTTTTGCTTAGAGAGAAATTAACGAGATGCTAGCCCCGATAAGTCCCTCGCTTCTTAAGCTGATTTTTTATGAGATGCCTTAGTTTGGTCAATCTCGGTAAACAAGCCTCTCACTAGGCTTACACAACCTAGGATCAGAATGATCGTAAAAGGTAGTGCCGCGATAATGGTAATCGACTGAAGGGCCTGAATGGAGTCAGTACCACCAATCCACAACATCACCATCGCAATGGTGGCAGAGATAACCGCCCAAATGACTTTTTGCCTGATAGGTAGCTCTAACTTGCCACCTGCCGTCATGCTATCGACAACAATCGAGCCAGAATCCAGGGTTGTTACAAAGAAGACAATGATCAATGCAACCGCGATGAGAGAAAGGATATTGCCGATTGAATACGCATCTAGCATGTAGAACAAGCTGAGAGATACGTCGGTGATCCCTTGCTCTGCACCGAGTAGGCCAACTTTATCAATAACCTGCTCGATGGCTATGCCGCCAAAGAAAGACATCCACGCAGTTGTAACCAGTGTTGGAACAACCAGAACACAGACCAAAAATTCGCGGATTGTACGGCCTTTTGAAATACGGGCAACAAACATACCAAAGAAAGGTGCGTAGGCGACCCACCAAGCCCAGTAGAATACAGTCCAACCGTGCAACCAGGTTGTATCTTCGCGGCCAGTACTTTGGCTTAGCGGAATAATATTCTTCACATAACCGGTGACAGCGGTAAACAGCGAGTCGAAGGTTGTTGTGAAATTCAGAATCGCAAGGAAGCCCAAGAACAGGAAAGCGATGATCATGTTGAGGTTACTCAACATTTTCACACCATCATCCATACCACGGACGACAGAAATAATGGCCAGACCCATAATGACCAAGATGATCAAAATTTGAAGGAATAAACTATTCTCTAGGCCGAATACATGGCTGATGCCACTTGCGGCCTGGGAGCCACCCAGCCCCAGTGATGTTGCTAGGCCGAACAAAATAACCAGTACGGCCAACACGTCAATCACATCACCGATTCTTCCCCATACCCTGTCGCCAAGCAGTGGGTAGAAAACGGAACGCATCGAAAGTGGTAGACCTTTGTTATACACAAAGTACGCCAGTGAGAGTGCTGTCATGCCATAAATGGCCCAGGCATGGAAGCCCCAGTGGAAGACGGCAGAGCCTAGTGCCAACTCTCTCGCTTCGGCAGTATATGGCTCGACATTTAGCGGTGTGCCAAACCAATTAGTGAAAAATGCTGTTGGTTCTGCGACCCCCCAGAAAATAAGCCCGATGCCCATGCCTGCAGCAAATAGCATGGAGATCCATGATAGGGTCGAAAAGTCAGTAGTCGCGTCATCGCCACCTAAGCGAATTTTACCCAAAGGTGAGAAAGCAATAACAACGGCAAACAGTAGCAGGATGTTTGCGCCCCACATGAAGATGAAGTCAAACTTCGAAAGGGCAGCGGCCTTAACGGCATCAATTGCGGCTTTGGAATCTGCTGGTGAAAGGATTAAAAGTGTAACAATGAAAAGAATGGATAAGCCCGCGGATACGGTAAAAACGGTGTTGTGGACATCCATACCCCATTTGGTTACGTTGTCCTGACCTACTTGGTAATCTGTTGAATCTATGCTGTATTTATTTGATTTAAAACCCATAATTAAGAGGCTTGTACATTCGAACCCCGAATGTAATGACCAACTCCATGTCTATTAATCGACCGATTAGTATGTGAATATCATTCAAGAGGCGGGTCTTTTCCATGACCTTGACTGGGTCCCCTTCGATGTATTTACACCTAATCCCGAGGCGACTACCTTAACACATAATCAGGGTATTTTGTGATTTAGCGCTCCTTTTTGTATTTCATAACGTTTACAAAACCTATCAAAGCACTATGAATACAAAGCGTTAGGAGAAATAAAAAACCGACCATTTAGGCCGGTAAATGAGTTAATTTTATCTAAGCGAAAGTATTATTTTACGTTGTATTTGTCATCTGAGCGGATGTATATTGTCACGGCCTCATTGCTTGAATTGGTAATTTCGTGGGTAAATTTACCCTCAGACTCGATATAACTGCCAGACCCTAGTTTCACCGCTGTTTCCAAGTCTTTCGAGTCGTAGCTAATCTCCCCTGAAATAACCACTGCACGAAATTCACTGGCCTCTGTCGAAATAGAGCCTTCAAAGCCAGAAGGTAATTTGACCATTGAGCCATTAATCGCAGCGGTATTTCCCCATAAGTAGGTTGACTGTACACCGTCGGCTTCTAGATTGTGTAGGTCACTGTCATATAACCACACGATGTTATCCCTATGCAGGTTTAATGGGCGCTCGCCGTTGTCAAATTTCTCTTTCGAAGGCTTCACAAGGTAAGGGCCAGCATCAATCTCCAGATAGATAAGGTTTACTTCGCCATTTGCGGCAGTGGTGTGATCCTCACCTGCAGGTTGGGTCCAGAATGAACCGGTTGGCATCCACATTTTCTCAGCTGTTGGGTCATCATTGTGCATCATGCCGTCAATGACTACGCCACGGTAGGTGATGTTGTGGATATGCGGGGGTGATTCAAAACCTTTCCGGAATCGGACTAACATACCTGTAGCCGTATCTTCTGTTCTATCACCCCATAGGTCGGCGGCACCGGGACTCAGTTCGCCACGCAACGGGTTGAGGTAGCCCCATTCAATATCATCAACGGCAACTACCTTAGAAGTAGGTTCGGCAGTGAGGGCCGGTGCAGAGAGTAGTACGACTGCCAAAGCAGTAGCTGACTTTTTGAAATCTAATGTCATAACCTATCCCGTTTTTGGTGGCGATAAGTCGCCTTTATAAACTATAACAGTGCCTGTCGAAGCTATTGGGGTTTGTACTATTAAATTTGCTGACAAATCAGATGGTTTCGAAGACTGAGGGGAGGTATATTGTGCCAAATACATGATTTGAAAGGATTGATGGTAATGCTTACTAGGGCTTCGTTAAGTGTCGGTATTTCTGCAGTATTAATCTTGAGCACCCCTGCGATTGCTAAATGGGAAAACCATGCCGATAGATACCAAGATGAATATAAGAATCACCTCAGTGCTACCTGCCCCTTAGCGAAAGATGACATGAAGCACTTTGTGTATTTCGCCGGTAACCGAGCATCATTAAAAGACCATCCTTTGTTAACCAGCGAGCGCTTTACTGGGGCACAAATCATGTACCCATGGGCTTTGCTTGAACCGGAAAAAGGCCAGTACGATTTTTCAGCTATCGAAGAGGACTATCAGTACCTCAAAGCCCATGGCAAAAAGCTGTTCATACAACTTCAAGATGCGACTTTCAGCGTTGAATTCCGAGGGATACCCGCCTACCTAAATAGCGATGAGTTCGATGGTGGCTCGGTGCCAAGGTTTTATGATAATGGCAAGCAAGATGGCTGGAGTGCCAAGCGCTGGAATACGAAGGTGCAGCATCGGTTTGCGTTGTTAATCGCGGAACTTGGCAAATCATATGACGGGAAAATCGAGGGTATTAACCTACAAGAGACCGCAGCGGCAGCTGATTCAGAGACTGATCCTACATTCTCAGAGTCAGGGTATGTTGCAGGCATCAAAGCCAATATGCGAGCCTTGAGCAAGTCATTTACCATAAGCTCTACCATGCAATATGCCAATTTTATGCCTGGTGAATGGTTACCTTGGGAAGATAAAGGTTACCTTAGAGAAGTTTATGCCTATGGCGAGCAAATTGGAGTCGGTCTTGGTGGGCCAGATCTAATGATGCGCCGTCGCGGGCAATTAAACCATGCTTTGGCAATGATGCATGAAAATGAATACAGCGTGCCACTGGGTATTGCGATTCAGGACGGGAATTATATTGGAGAAACAGACAATACAACCGTTGTTAACGAGCGGAAAAATATTGTCCCAGCTTTGCATTCATTCGCGC
The DNA here is from genome assembly GCF_014349205.1 of Photobacterium sp. BZF1. Taxonomy (NCBI): domain Bacteria; kingdom Pseudomonadati; phylum Pseudomonadota; class Gammaproteobacteria; order Vibrionales; family Vibrionaceae; genus Photobacterium; species Photobacterium sp. BZF1. The sequence goes on along the minus strand of NZ_JACSOF010000067.1, from coordinate 27,035 downwards.
AGAACTTTTTGAATGTTGACTACATGTTCTGGGTAAACCAAGAGCCATATTTTGAGCAAGATGTATTACCTTGTTTCGAAAATCAAAACAGGTAAATTCCAGGTGAGGGTAGGAGTCCCCAGCACCAAAGCGAGCTCTTATTTGAATTTTACAGTTTCCGCAATGGGATAACGACCATGCTAAACGGTTATATATCTCATGGCTGGAATCAGTGAAATAGTGCTCACTGTCTTATCTTTAAGAATCAGGCGACATTACTCCTAACAAGCTCTTCGTTTGGTTGATCTTAAACGAAGGGAATTGGTATTGTTGCGACGCATAATCATCGGTATGTGGGTATAGCTCGTTGGCATCCCTATACCATCAACAGTCGAACGAGAAGCCCAAACATGTCAGCCTCGCAATTTCAAACCAACTGGATAAAACCCTTCACACTCGATCAAGCCGCCCTCAAGCTCGGTAAAAGCAAAGAGGAAATTAAGGCGCTGTGCGAGTCGAAAGTATTGAACGGCGGTTGGGATGACTTTATCGGCGAGAACGGCGCCTTTGTTGTTTGGTTGCCAGAAGACCATACGGACATTACAGCTGACGAAATACGCGCCGGCGCGACAGTGCATTAAGGATTTGAGAGGGGTATTTACACCACGGTATATACCCCATTTTATTTTTGGCTCCCGATTAGAGATTCATATAAACCCCAGGGCCAACAGGTAATCCGAGTGCTGTCCAGATCAGAAGGTAAATTGTCCAGCAGACTATGAACCCGATAGATAACGGCAACATGGTAGCCATTAAAGTACCAATCCTCAGGTTTGGCTGGTACTGCTGCATATAGACCAGGGCTACCGAGAAGTAGGGTGACATGGGGGAGATGATGTTAGTTGCGCTGTCGCCAATTCGGAACATTGCGAGGGTGAACGCAGGGTCGATACCAATATTCATCAGCATCGGAATGAAGATTGGGGCAAACAGGGCAAACTGTGCCGAACCGGATGTCATGAACACGTTCATTAAGGCTGTGACAAGAATAAACGCGACGATCAATGAGTAACCAGTAAAGCCCGTAGAACGAAGGAACTCCGCACCTTCAAAGGCGATCAGGTTGCCGATACCTGTCCATTTGAAATAGGCAATAAACTGGGCAATTGCGAAGAACAGCACCAAAGTTGAAGCCAGCCCTTTTACGGACTCCGCCATTAGCGCGGGAACATCTTCCCTTTTTTTGATCTTTCCGGTTTTCTTGCCATACACGATACCTATCCCTAAGAAGTACGCAAATAGGAATGGCACAAACGACTTCATGAATGGGGATGGGATCAGTCCGCCATCACTGTTTCTAAATGGTGATGCATCTGGGTAAATTAATGCGATGACGATGGTAAGAAAAGCCAAGCTAAACAACGCGACTTGCTTGAGACCCTGCTTTTCAGCGTCAGTAATGTCGCGGTCTACCTCTGGCGCTGGGATCACCATTTTTGAAATAGGTTGGAGGCGGTTCAGTCTTGGCTCGACGATTTTATCGATTATCAGCGTACCGACGATAGCCAGCAGGATGACTGATGTTGCAGCAAAATAGTAATTGTCGACAGGTGAGACATACGCTTCTGGATCAATGATACGAGCAGCTTCGGTCGCTATTCCTGCGAAGATGGCATCCCCAGCGGTGACAAATAGGCTAGCGTCAAAACCAGCACCTGCTGCAGCATAAGCGGCGGCAGCCCCAGCAATCGGGTTTCTGCCCATACTATGGAAAATCATTGCCACAAGAGGGATCAAGATAAGATAATTTGCGTCTGAGGTGATAGAGCCACAAATACCGGCAATAAATACAGCAAACGTTAGCAGGTGTTTCGGAGCTTTTGATACGGTTTGACGCATTAATGTCGACAGTAGACCGACCTTGTCGGCTAGCCCAATACCGAACATTACAACGACAATGGTACCCAAAGGGGGAAAGTTGACGAAGTTGTTTACGAGGTTGGTGGACATATAAACCACACCCTCAGAAGAGAGCAGGCTTTTAACGGCGGTCAGTTCACCACTTCGGGCATTGATCGTCTGGACATCAAAGTAGTTGAGCAACGCTGAAAGCAGCACAACACCGATGGCGAGATAAAAAAACAGGTAAAAAGGGTGGGGGAGCTTATTGCCAACCTTCTCGATAGTAGCCAGGAAACGATTATCCTTGGGTGGATGCTGATCTACTTGTGTTGGTGATAGCATTATTTATCCCTCCCTAGGCCGAGGTAGTATTCGGCGATCGCCAAGTAGGCACGTGCTGCGACACCGATAATGTCATCGTTAAAATCGTAATGGGGGTTATGCAGATAGGCGGAATTTTCACCATTGCCAATGAAAAAATAACACCCTGGTATTTCCTGTAGGTAGAAAGAGAAGTCTTCAGCTCCCATTGTTGGCATGTAATCAATGAGCTCTATGTCATCACATACTTTATATTGGTTAAAGGCTTCAATGGCGTTGAGCGTTGACTCCCGATCGTTGACCAAAGCAGGGATATCAAGCAGTGTTTTCATCTCAAAAGTACAACCCGTATTAATACAGGCTCCTTGGATAGTTTCCTCTACCCCTTTAATCAATAAATCGCGAGTTTGAGGAGAGTCCGACCGGATACTTAAAATCAGGCTGGCATTTTCTGCGATAACATTTTGAGCCGTGCCGGCTTGGAATTGGGCAACGGTAATAACGCCAGCCTGCAGAGGTGACAATCTGCGTGCAACTACAGACTGTACATTAGTGACGAAAGTACTCCCAGTGACGACAGGATCGTTGGCAAGGTGCGGCATCGCTGCATGGCCACCCTTACCTTTGATTTCAATTTGAACGGTTGTATTACCGCCCATTGCAGAACCTGACTTGGCAAACAATAGTCCTTGTTTGAAACCGGGGCGGTTATGAAAGCCGAAAATAGCATCGACAGAAGGGTTCTGCAGTGCTCCGTCATCAATCATGGCTTTTGCTCCAGCCCCACCTTCTTCAGCGGGCTGGAATAACAGTTTGATTTTCCCTTTGTACCTGCTCTTGTTGGCTATGAGTGCTTCTGATGCACAGAGAAGTGAAGCGGTATGGCCATCGTGACCACAGGCATGCATCAGCCCCTGGCAGGTGGATTTATGAGAAAACTCGTTGAGTTCATTGATTGGAAGGGCATCCATGTCAGCGCGAAAAGCAATTGTTGGCCCGGGGGTGCCAGTATCGAGAAGGGCAACAACACCTGTTTTGCCAATGCCAGTTTGAACGCTATAACCGAGTTTGGTGAGGTGCTTTTCAACCAATTCAGCTGTGCGGACTTCTTCATATTTGAGTTCCGGATGGCGGTGGATTTCTTTTCTGATCTCAACATAGGGCTGAGTGTTGATACTTGAATACATAAATCTCCTTATTTATGAACAAGCTAATTATGAGTGTAGATTTTGAAGCCATTAATGGCTTAGAGTCCTCGTCACTGATACATCCTTGTGTCCGAGGCTTCTAGGCTATGGATAACTTTAAACGGGCGGCATCATTATCTGTATACCTCTTAGCTTTTAAAAAACTCAATGAGTGTTTGTAATTGGAATGTAGCGAGGTGTGCATATTTAGTCCCATGTTATTATGTTTCAAAATATGTGTGCAAATGGTTTTATATTGAAATTGGAGCAGTTTAAAAGCTCTCGTGTATCCGTTTCATTGCATATGATGACTTTCAAATCGGTATTGATGATAAAGCGTCAGTAGAGGATGTATATCCTTAGGTGGGGTAACTCGAAAGTGCTCTAAACTTTTTTAAGTCTGCTTGTTTTTAGATAAGACAGAGTGATGTTCTTGGTCGCAATACAACTGAGCAGCTTGTTGCCAAATTATGAAATAACCTGCTTCAGAAATAACAGTCTTTTGTACAAACTCATATGTTAATTCTGCAATAGCCTTTTGCACAAACGAGCCAACTCATTTGTGCCACAAACCTTGTTGCGTTATTCACTTGTACGACCATACCATTCTTGAAAGTGGGCTCTTTCAGTCCTGCATTGTTGTAAGGTTAACGTTTTTATTTGGTGGTCGGATGTACCACCTCGGCCCCGTTTAGTCGTGAGCCCCGAGGATAGGCATAAGTTACGATTTGCTATTGGACGAATTAACCCCTCAGCTGTTAACTCAATTTGCTGCAGCTCACTGTCATTACATTTATTGAGGTTTACTTGAGCGCCAACAGAGAGATCACTAAATTCTGCGCAAAGATAAAAATGGGGGAGGTAAAATTGGTTTTGGGTTAGTTTAGTTGAGTCAAACACTTGGTCAATGCCTAAATCACCACGGTAGCTGTAACACGTGTGAGATTGTAGTGGTTTATCAATGGTAGCATTTTCACCCTGCCCAACCATATCTATGCAGTAGCTACTTAGAAAACCATCTAGTTGGTGTTTTTGTGCAATTTCCACATCTTGTGCCATCGCTATTGGTAGGCTGGACGTGACCGTAATCGACAATGCCAAAAATAGGCGATTCATACTGGTTCCCTATACCAATTACTTCGGAGTTATTATTCATTACCTTACACAGTAAAAAGCATAGTTTAGATCTATCCTCTAGTCAGGCCGATATGTTCAGAAACGTTTATGTCCTATTTTCCTTTAACCTCGCCTTACCCTTGCTATGGTTAACATACGAGCCTTACTGATACCTTGTTTTCGTATTTGGTAAATCCAAACCGAAACTGTCATCGATTCATATACCTGAGCCATTAAAGGTACTCTATATGCCAAATGTTTTAAAATCATCATTATTGGTTGGGATAGTTTGCTCATTGATTAATCCTGCTTATTCTCAATTAGATGCACCATCGTTGCCAGATACTGGTCAAACAACTCAATATGATACTAAAGGGAAGCCCTTAGCTGCCTCTGAAAGTAGCTTATATACAGGTCAAGATGCCTCAATAAATAGTAATCCTTTGAGGTATCAAGATAATGGCGATGGTACAGTTACTGACTTGAATACAGGTTTAATGTGGCAGAAAGCTCATGATACGATCAAACGTAACTTAGCTGACTCAGTTGCTGTTGTTGAGGCTATGACCTTAGGTGGGTATAAGGATTGGCGACTACCAACGATTAAAGAACTATATTCATTAGCTGACTTTGACGGTGAGTTAATGAAACCTGAAAGTGGAAAAGAAAGCCGCCCATATATTAATACAGTATACTTTGACTTCCAGTATGACAAGAGAGTTCCATTTGCGGGTGCATTTTGGTCTAGCACGGTTTATAACAAAGGAGGGGTGCAAAATGTTACGATCCATGGAGGACTTGAGGGTGGTTTTGGATTTAACTTTGCTGATGGCCATATAAAATCATACGAGACAGGTAAATTCGTCGATGGGACTGTTATTCAAAAGTCGGATAACATGTTTGTTCCAGGTAACTATGTTCGCGCTGTGCGCAATACTACGACGCTATATGATATGGAATATATTGACAACCAAGATGGCACAGTTACAGACAAATCGACAAATTTGATGTGGGCGAAGAGTGATAGTGGCAAGCGTATGAACTGGGTTGAGGCTCTGGAATTTGCCAATAACTCTACACTTGCTGGATATAGTGATTGGCGTCTACCAAATGCAAAAGAACTTCAATCATTGGTTGATTATGAGAAGAAAGACTTACCTGCTATTAATACAAAGTATTTTAATGTGACTTTAACTCAGTTTAAATCACAACAAGATTCATATTATTTCTGGACGAGTACAACGCAAGGTGATTTTAAACATACTGCAGTCTATATCGCATTTGGGCAAGCATGGAGCAAGAAAAACTCAGACTCTACAGATTACTATGACTGGCACGGCGCTGGTGCGCAACGCAGTGACCCCAAAAGTGGTTCACCTTCAGAATATGAGCTCGCTTCTGAAATGGCAACAGACTATATCTCGATTGATAACTGGGTTCGTTTGGTTCGAGATGCTAAGTAATTAGTGGATTTAAGCAAACAATACAACTAACGATACGATAGTAAACGCTTAAATCAAATATTTGTCTGCACAAGAGTAAAAAATGTAACACACCTCTGTAAAGAGGCGTGTTACAACTATGTTCTGGATAGTGTTCTGGATAGTCATATTACTCATAATCGCTATATGCGTCTTCCTGCAGGGCCTCTGGGTCAAGCATGTGATGGAAAATTCTTAAGACGGCGCTGACCTATGTCGCTGCCTCGCTGACCAGCTTGTTAAACTTGGGGCGATGGATCGCGGTGCTCCGTCGTTAATGGCTGCTTGACAAAATTGTAAAATTACAACCCACCTGTCTTCCGACTCTACCCTTAGTATCAAGAAAAACTGCCCTACGTAGTTTATTCCGGTTTAAAATATCTGCTCAGTAGTCATTATGCCCAATATCGTTTAAGGCAATGTAACTGAAATCCATTTTAAGGGTGTTAAAGAGGTAGTTTGTTACATGCGAAAATCAGATAATAAGGTCGAAAATCTAATTAGAGACGTGTTGACCGACGTTTGTGAAGATACTTTAAAAGGCTACGATGGTTTTCTTTGGGTAACTCATACGGTCAAATATTCTTCTTTCCCACAAAGCTTAAAAATCGTCTGTGTATTCGAAACGAATCAAGATAGAGCAAACTTTTTAGTGGGGGAAGGCCAGCAGCATGTCTCAACAGCTATCCAAAAAGCGTTTAATAGGGTTGGGGTGCAATTAAAGAACGTAGGTAAGAAAATCATTTACGAGACACAGCAAAATCGCGAGTGCGGTCTTCAAGGAAAGTGAGTTGGCTTGGTAGTACCTGTTTTCGATTTATTCGCAAGATTAGCCGTTTATAGCTTTATATTGTATTTAAGCTAAGGATTGAAAATATTATTTATGGATATGGATATGGATATGGATATGGATAAATACGACCCCACCATGGGTGAGGCTGTATATAAGTTACCCGCCCTAACAGGGTAGGGCGGCATTATTCGTTAGGCGCCTGCAGGCTCTATGCACAAGCTGTAGGTGTATTGCTTGTCTGTCAGTTTGAACTCTTCATGGACACTTGGGCTCCATGAGTCATCACCGCCTACTCCCATGTGCTGGTGGTCGATACGCAGGTAGATTTGCTGTTCGGCCTCAAGTTCGTTGGTGTGTTTCGCTACCGCCAGTTGCTGCTGACTGTAACGGCTCACACTGAACTGGAAGTCACCAGAGATACTCAAGCGGCCAATAGATAGCGATTTACAACCGCAGCGCAGTCCGTTATCTGTCGGGAAGATGTACGGGGTATGCATGCTTTCCAACGTCTGGGTGTACTGGCCAAAACGTGCACCTGTTAGCCGGTCTGGGTAGTTCTCGAATGGGCCTAGTCCACGCCATTCAATGTGCTGCTGTTCTTGTTGAATCGGCAGAGCGAGTTCAATACCAATGCGCGGCATTGGTGGTAGTTCATCGGCAAGTTTTACCGAAACATCAACCTTGGTTTGGCCTTGGCTGTCTAGGGTGTAAGTCCAGACGGTGATCGCCTGTACATTGCCGTTGAAGGTATACACGAACGTTGAAGTGACAGCGACGTGGTGGCTAAGGGCATTTACCTGGCAATCTACGCACTCGCGATCCCACTTGCCGATACCAGCAGCATCCCAGCGACATACCCAGGCATTAGGATCAACGAAATCTACCTCACTCACACCGATGTCGTTATCCAGTGGGGCACGGAAGAAGTTATCAACCGGTGAAGACACTAACTGTTGCTTGCCTTCAATTGACCATTTCTCCAGCAATCCACTCGCTTTGTTCCAGCTCCAATTGTGTTTACCGTCTTTGCTGCTGACCAAAATGTTGTGATCATCTTCAGTCGCCAACGGGGCCTTGCTTTGGCTGAAAGCAGGGTAAGCTAAGGAGTTACGGTTGGTCACTGCAAACTGCTCAATGGCAACAATATGTCCGGCTTCTGCCCATGGCGTAGTTTCACGTAGCTCGATATCAGTATTGAGGTGGTAAACCGCACCAGCACGAGGCTTGAAGTCAACATCCACACAAAGGATCTTCTGGCTATCTGCAGGTACATCCAGTGATTGTTCACCAGAGGCAATCTCATGGCCATCTTCAAGCAGCGACCATTTCAGTTGTTCATTGTCAGTGGCACGGAACAAGTTCTCGTTGGTCACCGTAAGGGTATATGCCACACAGTTCGCCAGTTGCTCTTCACTATCAAGCTGGACAGTGATCATGCGTTGGCAGTGCTTGGCTTCTTCCAGCGTCGGGTGCAAGGTTCTGTCAGGGAACACCAATCCGTTGATACAGAACTGACGGTCATTGATGGCATCACCAAAGTCACCGCCGTAGGCCCAGAAATGATTACCTTTGTCATCAAACTTGCTGATCCCTTGATCAACCCAGTCCCAGATAAAACCGCCTTGCAGGCGAGGGTAGTCGCGGAAGGCATCCCAGTACTCGTTGAAACTGCCTAGGCTGTTCCCCATTGCATGGGCATACTCACACAAGATTAATGGGCGGTTCTCATTAGGTAGGGAGACCCACTTCTTGATTGACCACTTTGGCACGGCTTCATCGGCAATAGTGGTGTTCACGCGGGCATACATAGGGGCAATGATATCGGTTGCTGTCGTATCGGAACCGCCACCTTCATATTGAACCGGACGGGATGGGTCAAAGTTCTTCGACCAGGCATACATGGCGTTATGGTTGCTGCCATGGCCGGATTCATTACCCAGTGACCATATAATGATTGAAGGGTGGTTCTTGTCGCGCTGTACCATTTGGGTATAGCGGCTCATGTAAGCGTGTGCCCACATCGGGTCGGCGGATAGGCGGTTCATCGGCTCCATGCCATGGGTTTCGATATTGGCTTCGTCGCACACATACAAACCGTACTCGTCACACAGCTCGTACCAACGTGGGTGGTTAGGGTAGTGGGCGGTACGGACCGCATTGAAGTTATACTGCTTCATCAAGCAGATATCTTTGATCATATCCGCTTCTGTCATGACATGGCCAAGCTCAGGGTGGTGCTCGTGGCGATTAACACCGCGGATCAGCAGCGGTTTACCATTGAGGCAAAGCTGGCCGCCGATGGTTTCGACCTTACGGAAGCCAACTTGGTAGGCTTCACTTTCAATATGGTTGCCATCGGCATCAAGCAATGAGACCACACAGCGATATAGGTTTGGCGTCTCGGCACTCCACTTGTTCGGCTCGCGTACTGACATGGTTTGGAATACCACGTCGTTGTAACTGCCGCGTTCGTCAATACGGCGGTTGTTCGGACGATCAACTACGGGTTCTGTAATTGCCTGCTCACCGTCAAACAGCTGGATCTGTACCTGATGATCAGCTGAGGCATTGATGTGGGTAACCACAGACAAACTGCCGTCACGGTAACACGCATCGAGATCTGGCGTGATAAATACATCTTCAATGCACTGCGAAGGCTTGGTCAATAGGGTTACATCGCGGAAGATACCGCTCAGCCACCACATGTCTTGATCTTCTAGGTAGCTGCCGTCACTCCAGCGGATCACCATTACCGCTAAGGTGTTTTCTCCAGCAACAAGGTACTGGGAAAGGTCGAATTCTGCCGGTAGGCGGCTATCTTGGCTGTAACCGACCCAATGGCCGTTACACCACATATGAAAAGCGGAGTTAACACCATCGAAGATAATACGGTGGTTTTGATCTAGCTGGCTTTCTTCAACCACGAAGCTTGTTCTGTAGCAACCTGTTGGGTTGTCTTTCGGCACGAAAGGTGGGTTGACTTCAAACGGGTACTTTACGTTGGCATAAATCGGTTTGTCATAGCCTTGCAGCTGCCAGTTTGAAGGGACTGGAATGTTGTCCCAACCCTGATCATTGAAGCTAGGAGTCACGAACTCGCCGTCGACTTGCTCCGGGGCATCGAAAAGCTTGAATTTCCATTCGCCGTTCAATGATTGGCGCTGGGCATTTTTTGCATCGCGTGCACTTTCAATGTCACGGTAGCTGGCCAGTGGGCTATGCGCAGACAAACAATGGATGTTCACTGACTGAGGGTTTTCCCAGTCTCGGCGCTGAATTATGTTAGAAAATGCCGTCATCGTTATCCTACTTATATTGATCTTACTTAATCTTGAAAATTTTAGTTGCTGTACCGCACGGCGATAGTTGGTGCCCTGCGGCTAGATATTCTTTGTACTTTTTGGGGCGGCTGTTATTGGGCCAATGTGTTCAACAGGTAATCTTTGGCCTGTTCATGGCCTGCTGACTCGGCTTTGCTGGCCCAATCAACGGCTTGTTTCAGCTTTCCGCTATTTACGGCTTCATCAATTTGCTGTTTGAAATAGTGCCAGTTGTCTGTGTCAACGGATGCAGTCAGTTTGGGTGTCGCAGAAATAGAATTTGATACAGTATTAGGTGCTGTTTTTGAAACAGTTGCGGCTGAGGCCTCTTTAGCCGTTAAGCTAGAAAGCAGGTCTACCACAGGGTTGCCGAAGTGCTGCTGTGTAGTGACTTCAACTATGCCAATCGGCGACAATGTCGCATAAAGTGGAAGGCGTTTATTACCGATAATGTTCTGTGATTCGGCAAATTCTTGTTCTGGGTGGATACGTTCCAGCTGATTGCCAATCTGCGTGGGATCGTGCTGGATCACCAAATAAGCCATGTTGTTAAGTTGCGTGCTGAGGATAAATTTACCTTCAATACGCTCGAGACCACCTAGGCTACTGGTGAAGTAATGAAAATCTTCAGTGGTGTACTGTTCGACCAACTGCCATTGATTGTCGAAAATGTTTATGGTCGGGGCGATAACTTGGTTGTCTTTAATCGGAGCTTTGACTGTCAGCATGAATGGAGAAGCCGTTTGCGGCAAGCTAAAAGCTTTGGCTGGCGAGCGGTCTGATTCCTCATTGCCATTATGGGCTAGGGGAAGGGTTTGGCCATTGCCATCGAGAATCACATACTGTTGGCTATCTAATACCAACGGTTGGATTGAAAGCGCAGCAATAGATTCGCAGCAAGCCGATTGGGTAAGGTCGGTATTGAGTGCCGTGTCTGGAAAACTGCTGCAAGCGGTTAGGCTCAGGCCTAGCAGAATGGTCGCCAACTGATTCTTCTTCATGCTTTATCCTTAGGGTACAGGCCACAAAAGGCCTGTACCATTTTTAGTCAAGTTTGAGCGAGCGGGTGATTACCACCAAGTCTCGACGTTGAAGCCAAAGGTCACTTCGTCAACGTTGTCCTTGCCGCTGGCGTTACGCATAGCTGTGCCGTAGGTATCGCCACCACGGTTCCACTCGTCGTTCTTCTCGGAGTAGGTTGCGAAAATACGCAGTGACGGGCGAGCCCATACGCCTTTACCGGCCTGGAACATTTGGGCAACAGTGACTTTGTACATGTCATTGGTGCCAGCACCATTTTGTGCTTCGACGGTTTCATAACCAACTTCCAAAGCCGTTGCCATGTAATCTGTCCAGCTGTACTGAGGACGGGCACCGACACTGAACCACTTCTCACCATCATTGTTATCTAGGTTTTTATCCTGATAGGCGATGGAGTACATCACTTGGAAATCTTCGTTGACGTTCAGATCGCCAGAGTTAAAGATTCGCCAGCTATAACCATCATGTTCAACGCCAGTGCTGTACTTGCGGTTAGAGCCGCCTTCAGCACTCATCAAACCACCGGCAAGGGCATCGGTACCATATTGAAGGGCTAGGGTATTCGAACCGTATTCCCAAGCTTGACGGTAAAGGGCCGATAGCATGGCACCAGATGTGGTGATATCTGATTCTTCGTAACTAGAGTTTTGGGTGAAAATGTAGTTCAAGCCGAAGGTCAGGTCAGCAGTATCGCTGATAGCAATGTCACTGATACGGGCATCGATGTTATGCAAACTGCGGCCATCAGCACTGGAGTTCGGTGCCATCCAGGCAATGTGGCCGTTACCGAAGCCAAGGTCCCAATCTTCGATACCAATACCTGTGCTTGATGTATCCCAGTACTTGATATCAATCATGTGGACTTCGTGGCGGCGGTAAAAGCGCTCACCGGCCCACACTTTGGCATTTGGCTGCGATGCGAATAGGCCGTGACCTGCTGACCACATCTGGATGATGCTGACATCACCCCAGCTCTCGCCGCTGCCTAGGTAAAGGGTAGTATCGAAGTAAGCTTCACCGTCTTGCCACACATCGGCTTTCAGGCCGGCTTCCCACCAGTTAAGCTCATTACCCAAGCGGTAGTTACCATAACCCTCGCTGGCGCGGATCACGTCGTTACGCTCACCTTTGCCATCATTATGGTCATCATTGTCTGTGTAGATATTTCCCCATTTGGCATAGCCAAAATATTGAATATTCTCTACGGCTGCTTGGCTGGCTAGTGGGGCCATTATCAGTGCTATGCCGACTGCTTTTGCTAGCATCTTCTGTTTCATGAAACGTCTCCATCATTTTGTTTTTTTATGTATGGGTCCTAACTCAAGAGCGATCCTAGCATTGCTCTGGAAACGTTTACAGTGAGGTGCGGCGTATTTTACCTAAGAAAGTTAAATCAATTAATAAAACTGTAATTTAGCTCACATTAACGGCGTATTTTGGCTGCTTTTGATGAGAAAATGCACAGCGGGTAGTTTTGATGGTCCGGAAACGATTACAGATAAGTGGGTTGGATATGAAGGGAAGGAAATAAAAAGCCCAACAAAACAATGGGTTGGGCTTTTTTGATCAATGGAAACAAACTTCTTTCCCAAGCAGTACAGATTGCTCGGTAAGCCAAGTAAAGAAGCTATCTATGAGTGTTTTGAGTTAGGAACCCAAGGATAACGTTTCACTCTGAATCACAATAGTCACAGAATACGTCAGCTATTAGTGTGAATTCAAGTAATATGTGAAACTCCTTGAATGGAATTACAACCCAAAACACCGCATTTTTACTGGTGTGGTATCGATTTCACCAGCATCAGTTACTTGTCGAAGGTACGAGCACGGGTTCGCTCCAGGCGCTTGAGGATTCGGTCCAATCGGTCAGGGTGGACCATGAATTCCTGGAACGCTTTCATTCCTTCCTGTGCCATTGCCGGATCAGTATCACGGTCGTAGAACTGTGAGGTCCCGGACGCGCTGTTTAGCATGGCAATCCCTTTGTTGAGGAACACATCGTCAGTGACCGTAGACTTATTGTTAGTCGGGATCTGAAGCAGTGCCTCGTTCATTTTGGTTTGGTTCTCAGCGCGTGCGATAAAGGCTAGGAACTTACGGGCATTGTCTTTGTTTTTAGCTTTGCTTGGGATGTGAATGGTATCAATCGGGGCTTCTTCAGCCATTGCAATCTCAGGGTTTATAGCTGGGAATTGCATAAAGCCCATTTTACCTTCCAGTTCCTCAGGGAAGTTAGGGGTGATGAAATTACCAATCAAGTACATGGCCGCTTCCCCGCGGTACAAGAACGGCTGGGCTTCCTGCCAAGAGTAACCGGCATGGTTTTCCAGGAAGTAACCTTTGTCGATCAGCTCGCGCCATGTATTGAAGGTATTGCGAACGCGATCATCTGTGTAAGGGACTTTGCCATCCATTAGATCAAGGTGGAAGTCCAACCCGTTGACGCGCAGGTTGATATAGTCGAACCAGCCTGCTGCTGTCCAAAGGTATTTTGTCCCGATGGCAATAGGGGCGATATCGTTTTGTTTTAATGTTTCGGACGCGGCAAGGAATTCATCCCACGTTTTAGGCTCGCTGATTTCATACTTGTCGAAGATATCTTTGCGGTAGTAAATGCCCCACTGGTAATAGGTAAACGGCACGCCCCATTGTTTGTCGTCAACCGTCATGGCAGGAATGGTACTGGTGAAGTCCTCATACATGTTATTGGCTTGCCATACGTCACTGACATCTTCCAGCAAGCCACGGTCTACAAAGGTCTTCATACGGTTACCGGCATGCCAGAAAACCACATCGGGTGGTGAGGTGACCAACCAGTTACGCAGCGTTGTTTTATAGGCTTCTTTGTCATACAGATTGTATTTGACGGTAATATCTGGGTTTTCCTGTTTGAACTGGGCAACCATATTGTCAAATACGGCTTTTGGCGCCGGGTCGGCTTGATCTGAGTTGATAATAAGCTCAGAGGCAAAAGAAGCCGATGTCATGCTCATCGCCAGCGTGGTAGCGGTGATGATTTTATGTAGTTTTTTCATCATTTATCCTTATTAGTAGGGTAGTTGTATTTCCGTTTAACCTTTGGTCGCGCCTAGGGTTAACCCAGCAATGAAATGCTTCTGCATCGCGAAGAACAAAGCGACGGGCGGAAGGGCTGCCAATACGGCGCCGGCGGAGATCAAGTTCCAGGAAGCCAACCATTGGCCGCGTAGGGCGCTGATCCCTGCGGTGACCGGGCGGACTTCTTCACTTTGCACCAGTACCAGTGCCCAGAAGTAATCGTTCCAAATGAAGGTAAAGACCAGCACCGACAGCGCTGCCAAGGCAGGACGAACCAGTGGCAAGATGATGTACCAGAAAATCTTGAACTCGCTGACGCCTTCAACACGCGCTGCCTCAAGCAATTCATTGGGCAGGCTGACGATGAAATTGCGCATAAACAAGGTGCAGAAACCCGTTTGGAAAGCGACATGGAAAATGATTAACCCAAGGTGGGTGTCATATAACCCTGCACTGATAGTGAGGTCGCGAACAGGGATCATCAATATTTGGAAGGGAACAAAGTTACCGGCAATAAATATAGCCAGCAACCAAATATTGCCTCTGAACTTATATTTTGCCAATGCAAAACCCGCAAGAGTCGAAAGGGCAACAGCACCGGCTACGGCAGGTAGCGTAATAATCAATGAGCTAAGCAGATATTGTCCCATATCGGTGGTTTGGAACACCATCTGATAATTTTCGATTAAATTAAAGCTGGTGGGCCAACCCCAATAGTTTCCTTGATTGATATCTTCAATAGAGCGGACCGAGGTCAGCAATATAGCCAGAAGTGGTAGTAGCCATAAAATAATTGAAAAAGGCAGAGCTACCCGGTAGGCAATATTGATAGCCCTTGATGATTTATTTATAGGTGTCGGAAACATTATTTCTCACTCCTTAACATGCGAGTTAAGAAAAAGGCGATATAGATAGCCATTATCAGGAAAAGCACGACAGCAATAGCGGCACCGTAACCCATTCTGTAGTTGAAGATTGATTGCTCATACATCATGTAAGCCAGTACCGTCGAGCTTCCCCACGGGCCTCCAGCGGTCATGGTGGCAACGAGATCAAATGAGCGCAGGGCACCGATCACCGTGACTACCACAGCGATGAAGGTTGCTGGTGATAGTTGGGGTAGGATGATGTGGCGAAGGAGTTTGAACCCCTTTGCGTTATCGAGCCGGGCGGCTTCAATCAATTCTGGGTTAAGGTTATTGAGCCCGGTGAGGTAGAGGATCATGCAATAGGCAATTTGCGGCCACAGGCCAGCAGCAATAATGCCGTAGGTGACATACTGATCGCTCGATAACAGCGCAATAGGCTCTGCACCGAAAAATGCCAGAATACTATTTAACAGACCCAAACTAGGGTCGTAAAACCAAGTAAATACTAAGCCAACAATGACTTGGGATATAACAAAAGGGAAAAAGAATAACGCTTTAATCAAACGTATTCCTTTCACTTCCTGATTCAGAAATAGTGCGATAGCCAAACCAATTGGTGGGGCAAGCATAAACATAACCAACCACAACAAATTATTGGTCAGTGCGGTATAAAAGGTTTCTGAATCAAATAACTCGATGTAGTTTTCAAAACCCACCCAGACTTTCTCGCCCATACCGTCCCATTGGTAAAGGCTGAGGTTGAAGCTATTTATAATGGGGTAGAGAACATATATTGCAAATAGCACCAACGCCGGGGCAAGAAAGACCCATGGCACTAAAGAAATAGGAATAATCCGCTTCCTTTCTTGTTTAGAGTCACTGGCTCTATTTATTGTCGCTTCTGCTGAAGAAGAATGAATCATACTAGGCTCCGATTCCATGTATGCAGAGATCTCGGTTCATTGGTAAGCGTGCTTACCAAGTTGTTCTGTATGTTCTAGGTGTTGTTTTGATAGCTGTTTGATGACGCAAAGTGATTTGCGTGGTTACGATATCGACAATGGTGTTAATAAAACGTGATCAAGGAAACGTTTCCATAAATGGTGGTAATATTACTTACAATGTGTGACATGGATCTGGATAGTATGGGTAATAAATAGCTCGGTATCTTTCTCGCGTATAAGGCTGATATGTAGATTTTTCAACCCAATATACTGTTTTAAAGAGATGAAATGCGTGCTCTGTCACTATTGCCTTATGTGAATGCGGCAAGGTGTACTCAGCTCACAGTATGTTAAAAAGTTGAGTATTATTGCTCTGGAAACGTTTACTGTTGCGCTGCAATCGGGTAGCGTAAATAACGTTCTAGTTGTTTGATAAATGGCCTTGCTGACGTCCCGTAATCTCAGAGGATGAAATTATATGGCTGGTATATCCCTAAATCGCGCAGTGAAACGATTTGGAAAAGTACAAACTATCCACGGTATCGATCTGACTATTGAAGATGGCGAGTTCACTGTCTTCGTTGGTCCGTCTGGTTGTGGAAAATCCACCTTGCTTAGGCTGATTGCCGGCTTGGAAGATATTACCGAAGGCGATATCTCTATCGGCGGGGTCAACATGAATGATGTTGAACCCTCTGAGCGTGGTGTCGCGATGGTGTTTCAGTCATATGCGTTATACCCGCATATGACAGTGGAAGAAAACATGGGCTTTGGTCTCAAGATGGTGGGAGAGAAACCGGAGGTGATCAAGCAGCGGGTGAAGCATGCCAGTGATATTCTCCAGCTTGAGGCGCTGCTCAAGCGCAAACCGAAGGAGTTATCGGGTGGGCAAAGGCAGCGCGTGGCTATTGGTCGTGCGATTGTCCGCGATCCGGAAGTTTTCCTATTCGATGAGCCGCTGTCCAACCTAGACGCAGAGCTGCGGGTTGAAATGCGAATCCAAATTGCAAGACTGCACAAACAACTGGGTAACACCATGGTGTATGTCACCCATGATCAGGTCGAGGCCATGACACTGGCCGACAAGATAGTGGTATTGCGCGATGGTAGGGTAGAGCAGGTAGGCTCTCCGCTACAGCTTTATTATCAGCCAGCCAATGAGTTTGTCGCCGGTTTTATCGGTTCGCCGAAAATGAACTTTATCCCGGCTATGGTAGCTAAAAAAGAGTCACAGTCCCTGACGCTTACTTTGCCTGATGGACAATCTGTCTCGATCGCCGCCCATACAGACGGTGTCGAAGCTGGCCAGGCGGTCAAAGTGGGGATCCGCCCTGAGCATATCTTCCTCAAACCGCAAGGCAGTGAGGAAAATACTGTTGGCATTGAGTTCCAATCCGATGTGGTTGAAAGACTGGGTAACAGCACCTATTTGTTTGGTCAGTATGCAGGCGTCGATGGCTTTAAAATCCACCTACCGACCGATGAGCCTGTCGTTACCGGCAATAAGGTGAAGGTGTATATGGACAACCACAACCTGCACCTGTTCAACGAAAATGGTCTTTCTATACGTCAGTACAGTGATGCAGATGTCCCTACTCAGATTTGTGCCTAAAGCACTTACCTAACTTCCCTACAATTACCATTCCCGCATAACAAAGCCGCTCTAATGAGCGGCTTGCACTAGACGATAAACCTTAGTTTGTTTCTGGGGGTAATAGGAACACACCGTTCGGGTTAATCGTTAGATACGCATGGTCGGTGAAGCTTGAATCAAATTGTGCGGAGTTTAACTGCAACAGTAGCTCATGGCCTTGCCACTCCACCACGACTTCATACATAGAACCCATATAAGCGGTACTGGTTACCCGGCATTGTTGGCAAGGCTCTCCATGTTCGGCCAGTAAAATGGCTTCAGGGCGGACGCCAATCTGGTAGTCGCCTGGGCCAATACCTGAGACATTGTCCTTGGCTGCAGGCAAGCTATAGCCGTGGATGTCTATGGTTTCTCCGTTAAAGTGACCTTCGAACATGTTGGCTTCACCCATGAAATTCGCCATAAACATTGAAGCTGGGTGCTTGTACAAATCTGTCGGGCTACCCTGTTGCATGATGTCGCCATCTTTCATGACGATAACGGTATCAGAAACTGCAAAGGCTTCGGATTGGTCATGGGTAACGTAAAGCGATGTGATATTGAAGCGCTGCTGCAAATCGCGAATGGTCTCGCGCATATTCCTGCGTAAATTCGCATCGAGGTTACTCAAAGGTTCATCAAACAGCAGCACCTTAGGTTTGAGCACCAGTGCCCGTGCCAGTGCAACGCGCTGTTGCTGACCGCCGGAGATCTGGTCGACGAAGCGCTCGCCAAAACCTTCCAAATCAACAAGTTTGAGCGCATCATCGACACGCTTTTTGATATCGGCTTTATCAAGGCCGAGCATCTTCAAGCCATAACCGACGTTTTCGTGCAGGGACATATGGGGAAACAGGGCATAAGACTGGAATACCATACAGATATCACGATGCTGGATAGAGGTGTTGGTGACATCCTCGCCATCAATGAAAATCTGGCCGCTGGTGGGTTTTTCCAGACCCGCGACAAGGCGGAGTACCGTGGTTTTGCCGCAGCCTGATGGCCCCAGCAAGGTGACTAGGCTGCCTTTTTTGATCTCTAAATCGAGGTTGCCGATAACGGTTTTGTCGCCAAAGCGCTTACAGACGTTTTTGAGCACTACAAAGTTTTCAGTTGCCATGAATTTATTCTCCAGTTAGGACGCGTCGTTTTTGGCTTTGGAACGCGAAATGCGTGCTTCACCGACAAGGAAATCAAAAATAAGGATGATGCTCAGCATCACAACAATCAGGATGGAGCCGTAGGCAATGGCGATACCGTATTCACCGTCTTCTACCCGGTTGAGGATGTAAGAGGTTGCCACCCGGGTTTCTGGCGTTACCAGGAATATAATGGCGCTCACTGTGGTCATTGCACGCACGAAGCTGTATACCAGCGTAGATAGAATCGCCGGACGAAGTAAAGGCAATAAAATATGGGTGATGGTTTTTAGCGAGTTGGCTCGCAGGCTTAACGAGGCTTCGTCCAATGATTTGTCCAACTGGCCGAGACCGGCGACACCAGAGCGGATACCTACCGGAACGTTTCGCATCACCATGGAAATTACCACTATTGCGGCAGTACCGGTTAGGTAAACAGGTGCATCGTTAAACGCAAGGATATAGGACACACCTGCAACGGTTCCCGGTACCGCGAAGCACAGCATAGTGGCAAATTCGATTACCTTTTTGCCGTGGAACTGCTGGCGCACGACGATGTAAGCAATCAATAGCCCGAATAGCGCAGTAAGCGGTGCGGCAATACCGGCATAGGTCATAGTGGTGATCAGTGATGGCCAGGCCCCTTCGCTCATACCCATACCGAACAAGTTAATGTAGTTGGCGAAGGTCAGGCTGTAATCAACCCCCCAGTTGACGGTAAAGCTACCGTAGATAATGCTGCCGTACAGCAGGATGTTGAATGCCATCCAGAAGTACAACAGGCCCGATACACTGTGCTTCAATGTCGCAGGCAGAGGCTGGACATCGCCCCGGTAAGACTTACCGGAGATGGTGACGTAAGAGCGTTTGCCTATCCAAATATACTGCACGACGAAAATAGCCAGTGAGAACAGAAGCAATACAGCACCTAGGGTACTTGCTGAGGCATAATCTAGCTGAGCGCCAGCAATGTAGAAGTAGATCTGGGTGGCCAGTACGTCGAAGCTGCCACCGAGTACCAGAGGGTTACTGAAGTCTGCCAAAGATTGGACGAATATGATCAAAAAACTGTTCGCCAATGCCGGTTTGAGCAGCGGCATAACAATTTTAAAGAAGGTCTGGTAGCGATTGGCCCGCAGGGTATAAGACGCTTCTTCCAGTGATGGATGCAGCGACTTCATTGCACCGTCAAGGATCATGAATGACATCGGCGCGAATGCCAGTACCTGTGCCATCCATATGCCGGTAAAGCCATACAGCCAGTTGGTTTGGGTAAGGCCAAACCAATCCACCATCAATTCAGTGATATAGCCAGAGCGCCCCAACATCAGTGTGACGCCTAAGCCGACTACAAATGGCGGGGTGACGATAGGTAAAATAGAGAAGATTCGGGCAATAAAAGCACTGCGCTTGGCGATGCGGGTGGTGTAGATAGCAAAGACCAAACCGAAGAAGGTTGCACCGATCCCTACAGATGTGCCCAGCATGACGGAGTTCATGATGATCTGGATGATTTGGGCGCGGCCAAGGATATCTAGGAACTGCCAAGCGGCAAAATTCCCCATGTCATCTTTGAACATAGGGACAAAGATGGCGATGCTAGGGAAAATAATAAAGGTGGTGATCAGCAACACGATTGCGATAAGCGAGCCAATAACAAAGGTATCGCCGCCAAGGTATTCAAGCCTCGAGAAAGCCAAGGTCATGACTGCGCCAAGGACAACAAACAGGGCGATGGTTGCGTAACCCATTCCTTGCGCGGTATACCAAGAAGAGAACACTACAAACAACATGCAGAAAGCACTGTAGCCGATATCGAAATAGTGTCGGTTTTTGGCGTATTTATCCTGCACTTGGGCAGGGCGGATCAATAAAACAGCAGGGAGGGCGAACCATAACCATGAGATATTCATGCTACTCCAGCCCATCGCAGCCCTGAACTCTTCTGGGGTGGATTCAAAAAGGCCCCAATCGAGAGCAAAGA
Organism: Photobacterium sp. BZF1; assembly: GCF_014349205.1. Taxonomy (NCBI): domain Bacteria; kingdom Pseudomonadati; phylum Pseudomonadota; class Gammaproteobacteria; order Vibrionales; family Vibrionaceae; genus Photobacterium; species Photobacterium sp. BZF1. The sequence continues at coordinate 6,269 of NZ_JACSOF010000067.1, read as the reverse complement.
CCGGCAGCAAAATAAAAGCTGCCAGTAGGCTTAATACCCAGTAGAAGACCGGGTCGCGCTTTATGGCACTTGGCGTGATTTGTGCGGCAAGTTCGTTCATTGTCTGTACCTGAAATGTAGAGCGGTGTAGGTCTTGTCTGGTGGTGCAGGACAGGGGCTGCCAGGCAGCCCCAAAGGGGATTATTGTCCCATCTTGACGACATTGACCCATTTGTTGATCAGACGTTTACGTTCGTCAGACGAACCGTATTTGTCCATGTCGTAGCTGATCAGTGTGAGATCTTCAGGGTTCAAGGCGTTTGGCGATTGCTCGGCCTTGATGTTGGTTAAGATCTGGAATGATTGGCCTTTCTGCCATGCTGTTTCCTGGCCTTCTTTTGAAAGTACAAAATCAACGAATTTTTTCGCGTTATCAAGGTTACGGGCACCTTTGATCACACTGACACCGCCGATTTCATACCCGGTCCCCTCACAAGGTGAGATCAACTCAAGAGGAGCACCTTTTGATTGCTCAAGTGAGTAGTCGTGTAGGAAACCGATGCCGATAGCAATCTCGCCACGTGCTGCATTTCGAGAAGGGGTCACACCTGATTTGGTGTATTGGGAAACGTTTTTGTCCAGCGCTTTAAAGTAGTTGAAGGCTTTGTCTTCGTCCCAAAGTTGGATGAAAGTTGCCAGTGCAGTGTAGGCGGTTCCTGAACTTTGAGGGTCGGCGATCTGGATTTCCCCGGTATATTCCGGCTTGGTTAGGTCATTCCAGCAACGTGGGATTGGCAAGCCTTTTTCTGCAAGGCGCTCTGTATTGACGCCAAAGCCAAGAATGCCCATGTATACAGCAGAAGAGTAGTTACCTTTGCGTTTAGCAGGATCCCGGAAGTCCGGCATGATGTTTTCAAGCTGTGGGGAAGGGTAGGCTTGAAGCAGGTTCATTTCGCCGGCTTGGGATTGAGGGTCCAGTGTACCGCCGTACCAGACGTCGGCGCGCGGGTTTTTCTTTTCGGCTTCGATTTTGGCCAGTGTGCTGCCTGAGCCGTTACGGACAAAGGACGTTCTTACGTTGTATTTTTCAGAGAAAGCTTTAGTTTCCGCTTCACACATCGCGTTGGTTGCACTGCAATATACAACTAGTCGACCGTCAGCCATAACCTGTGGCGCTGCAAACATTGAACCTAGAATACAGGCGGCGAGTAGCGAGCGTTTAGTTCTAACTTTCATTATTATTTCCTCTTGTTGTTTCCAACGTGTAGGGTTGGATAAGTGACAACGAGAGGAATCATAATTTTAGTTAACGGCGATCCCTGCCCGTTGTTGTGCTTTGACGAAAGGTAAAATCAGCAGCCCAATCGACGCTGCACACAGCGTGATGACACCGAAGAAACCTTCCCAGCTAAATCTTTCTATAAGCACTGCTAGCGGATAACCAGCTAGCGCGGCTCCAAAGTAGGCGAATAGCCCGACAAACCCTGTCGCGGTACCGGCAGCGTCTTTGTGGGAACACTCCGCTGCGGCCATGCCTATCATCATTTGCGGTCCGAAGACGAAAAAACCAATGGAGAAGAAGCAACCCGATAGCACCAACACGTTATCGAGCGGTGTTAGCCATAACGCCGCAACAGAGATGAAAATGCCCAGCGCAAAAATCAGGTTCATCGGCGCTCGGTTACCACGGAAAAATTTGTCTGATCCCCAGCCGCCAAATAGGGATCCGAGAAAGCCGCCGACTTCAAACATCGATACTGTGGTATTGGCCGTGATTAACGGGTAACCGTGACGTTCGGTCAGGTATAAATTCCCCCAGTCATTGATAGCAATGCGCACTACGTAGACCAGCAAATATGAGCTGCACAGTAGCCAGATATACTTGTTACCCAAGACATAGGTTTTCAATATCTGCCTGAATGACAGCCCTTTACCTTCAGCTTCGTGCTGTTTTTCCAACTCGTCATCGCGCCACTCGCCAACACTTGGCAAACCCAGGGTTTGTGGTTTGTCCCTTAGCCGAAAGCACAACACTGTGCCCACGATGATGGCGAGCAACCCCGGCAAGATGAAGCCAAACCGCCATCCCCAGCTGATTGCTATTATCCCGATAGAGATTGGGATAAGTGCACCGCTCAAGTTGTGGCAAGTGTTCCAAATTGACCACCAAAAGCCACGTTCAGAGCGTGAATACCAACTGGTCAGTAATTTTGCACAGGGCGGCCAGCCCCAGCCTTGAAACAACGCGTTGAGTGTCCATAGCAGTACGAAGGCAGAAAGCGATGAACTAAGTCCAAACAGTATGTTGATGACACCGGTTGCGATGAGGCCTAGCCCCATGAAATAGTTCGGTTTCGTTTGATCGCTGACCATACCGGAGAGAAATTTCGATGCGCCATAAGTGATGTAGAACAGGGTACCGAGTACACCGAAATCGGCAGTGCTCAGCCCGAGATCCGGCAGCATTGCTGGCATGGCAAAACTCAGGCTTTTACGGGTGAAATAGAACACCCCGTAGCCGATATACATCGCGGCCATCAAATGAAGACGCCAGTAGCGGTAGCTTTCGTTAACTTGGCTAGGGCTAGTTGCGACTGCAAACGTCATCACTTCTCCTTAAGTGCTGAGGTTGATGTTATTGATAATGTGGATGAAAAGAATGAGACAGTTTCATAATTGACTAGGAAATTTTCCTAGTTAAGGCTAGGTCGTGTCGGATTTTGTGGGTAAGTTAACAGTTATACGGCAGCCGAGCTCATTGCTGCGAATCGTCATTTGCCCGCCCAGTGCTAGAACACGCTCTTCAATGCCCTTTAGGCCGTGGCCTCGGCTTCGCCAGTCACTGGGTAAGCCAATGCCATTATCACGAAGTTCGAGGCTAAATTGGCTACCGGGCATCAGGGAGAGCTGAACCTCATTTGCCTGTGCGTGTTTGCAGATATTGTTCAGTAATTCCTGAACGATGCGATAAAGGGTCACGGCTGTGACTTCGTCTAACCGGTCTGCCAAAATCCCGAAATTGAGCTTGAAATCGACATGCCGTTCTTTGAAGCGCATTTCTGTTGCTAACTGGCGGATTGCAGCCTCTAGGCCCATTTCATCGAGTGCCTGTGGGCGTAACTGCTTGAGCAATTGGCGGGTAGATGTATGGATCCGCATTGCCAGCTCATGGGTGGTATCGGCTATTTTCTCTGCTTGTTCATTGGCAGCGAGCCTTTTCGCCAGCATAGATTGAATTTGTATCGCAGTGATGTTTTGACCTATCTCATCATGAAGCCCCCGGGCGACAGATTTGCGGATATCTTCCTCTACGTGAACAAGCTGTTTGGCCAGCTGGTTCTTATTGTGCAGTTCGGTCTGCAAATCCGCATTGGCTTTCTTCAACTGCTGGGAGAGCAGGTATTGGCGGCTGATAGCGATACCCAACCCCAATCCGATTAATGCCTGAGTCGCAATGAAGCTTTGAAGCTCAAGGTCGGATTCAAATGAGCCTGAAATCTGCCGTGCGGTGGCGAGTAAGATACTGTTCATCACACTGGCAAGTACCCCGCCTTGCCAGCCGTAGCGGTAGGCCATAAAGATATTCGGTAGCAGGAACAGCAGCAATGAAAGGGACTTCATCTCTTCGAGAAAGGTCAGCTCTGCCGCAAGGCCGATACTGAAAAAAACGAGGCACCACACCAATGCTGAGCTGCGCAACGTAATTTCCTGATGGATGAGAGTCGGGCTTAAAGGCTGCCATATTTGGCGGTGGAGGTAGTCGTACAGCAAAAAGAAAAAAGGCATTAAGAGAATGCCGCCAGTCAATGCTGAGACAGCCCCCTCCAGCGCGTAGTCAATGGTCATACCCAGAGGCTTGAAAACCATCAAGAGGGCAAGGCCACAGAGGTTGGCATAAGCGAATGCAAAACCGCACAGTGCCAGCAACTGCTTCCAATAAACGTCTAATGTTCGCCAATAAGGCTGAAAAACGATGGCCAAGCCATGGCTGAAAATGGAGAACAGCATGAGCAGGTAGAGTGTACTGTCATTGCTGATGACTGGCAGCATGAGGGCAATAAGCCCTATCTCGCCCAAGGTAAATAGAGGCCAGAGACGGCGAGGGCTGAGCGCGTAGATGGCCAGTTTTAATCCAGTCGGTAGGAAGAGTCCTGCTAATAACAGGTCGGGTACAAGGTACCGGCTGATATTCCACAGACAAAACCAGCTGATGGAGTACACAACCAAGCTGAAGGCGTATGTAAAGCCATGGGTTAGGATAAGTTTGGGCAGATGCTGTCGCCGCGTGATTTCATTCATACCGGCTCGTCATTGAGCAATTTGTGGTGTAGGGCGAAACGAATTAAGTCGACGTTGTTGGAAAGCCCAAGCTTGCTGAGAATATTTGCCCGGTGAACATGAATTGTTTTGTGGCTGATGAAGAGCTCACTACCGATTTCTTTGACATCTTTTCCCAAAATCAAATGGTCGAACACTTCCCGTTCGCGCTTGGTGAGATCATGCAGCACATCGGGTCCGGCAGATGCATTGCTTAAATTAACTAGCGCATCAGCGCAGAGGTACCTGTCACCATTTGCAACGGTACGAATCGCTGTGACAAGTTCGCTCGGGCCACAGCGTTTGGAAAGGTAGCCATAAGCTCCTGCATCAATGGCTTTGCTAACAAAAGAAGCAGAATCGTAAATACTGAGAATAATCGCCTTGAAATCGGGGTGCTTCTTACGCAGTTTTTCCAGCAATATCAGACCACTTTCATCAGGCATTGATATATCAATAACTGCTACATCGACTGCTGCTTCTGAAAGTCCACGCAATGCCTCTTTAGCGTTGCTGTATTCGCTATGCACTTGAATATCAGGCTCTATAGAGAGTAATTGTGCAAAGCCCGACCGGACCACAATGTGGTCATCGACTAAAGTGACAGTAATCATTTTTTGGAACCTACTTCATTGTCAGCAGGTTAGAAAATATCAATCTCATGGCATTAATGCACATTCGAACAGTGAAGGTGTGATAACTGTCGCTAAAGTTTGAGGCTTAGGCCGTTCATGCACCAATATAGAGTTGTTTTTATGTTTTGTAAGGCTTTAAAGGCAGGTGCAATAAATTGTCAAGGCAGAGATATATTTCTGATTTTATAAGGTAAATCCGTCAATATGATGACGATCTTGCTGGTGATTTTGCTTTGGTTTACTATAGAAGTGTGTTTTTACCTAATTATTTCAATTGCTTAATATGATTTTTTCGAGCGGAGTATACCAACCGAAAAGAATAATCTTCCCGTATATAAGTGAGATTAACCCAGCATTTACGGTTATCTAAATATGAAATTGAATGATCTTGGCTGGCATTAGATAAATTGTTTTTGAAATATTGAAATAAATATCGGCAATAGCGTTTCTACTTACTTTAAAGAGGAGAAGCGCTATGCAAAACTCAGTGGTATTGTTGATTGCAGGTTTTGGGGTATTGGTTTCATCGGCAGCAGCCAATTCACAAGAAATTTTTCAGCCCCAGGAAAAATATAAACATTACACATTTTTGGGGGCAGGAGCAGCAATAGGGGAGTCGGTCTTTTCCAGTGATGGTAGTGAGTTCAGCGTGAAACCTTACATCTTCCATCAGAGTGACTATGGCTTCATTGACGGTAGCTTGGCCAACTTAGCCCTGACGCCTTGGTTTGGCCTTTCTGGCAACATACGCTTGTCAGAAGTATCAGATGACTTCACCGACATTCCAAGTGGCATAGATAACAGGGATAGTAGTGGGGAATTGGGGGTTACCCTTGGCACAGTAGGGGCAAGGCTAACCTATTTGCATGATGTGACCGACAAGCATAATGGTTATGAACTGCAACTGCATTTAGGCAGGGCTTTTGATACCCCCTTGGATAAGCTGACCATTGCCCCCTACGTCGAGCTGAATTACCGTGATGATAAGCTCTCCCAACACATCTATAGTGTTTCTGCCAACGAAGCCAGTGCTTCTGGATTGTCGGTATTCGAAGCTAATGATACATGGGTCTACAAAGGCGGTTTCACAGCGCTCTATGATATAAGCCGACATATTCTGGGCGTTTCTAAGCTGGAACTGGAATACCACGATAGCCAAAGCCCACTGGTGCAAAATGACCTTGGTTGGAAGTTTAGTGTTGGGGCGGCCTATCGGTTTTAAGTCATCTATCCTTAAAGGTGCCTTTTTATATTTGTAGGATCCGAACATGAAAAAGCTAATTGGTTTGCTAGGTATCATGTTGTTCAGTATTTCTGTACAGGCTGGCGGTTCTGGCA